>JAJRRZ010000001.1 GCA_024279045.1 Alphaproteobacteria bacterium | reverse complement strand
TGTTTGAGGAAAAATGAAACAAAATCCCCGCTTTCCAGGCTTGAAAAGCAGCCGCCTCCAGGACTGAAGGCCACACAAGCCGCCAATCAAGCTCCCTCTGCCAGCCAGCACGGCCAAATCATGGTGTTTTCGGAAGTGTCCGATTGTCCTGCATTTCTGGCTGGCGGGCGGTGGTGTGTCGCCGATAAGAATGGCGAGAGATGCCGATCAGGCGCGCTCATAGACGATAATGGT
The DNA here is from genome assembly GCA_024279045.1 of Alphaproteobacteria bacterium. Classification (GTDB taxonomy): domain Bacteria; phylum Pseudomonadota; class Alphaproteobacteria; order Rhizobiales; family Aestuariivirgaceae; genus Thermopetrobacter. The sequence continues at coordinate 3,465 of JAJRRZ010000001.1, read as the reverse complement.
GTAATCGGCGCTGTCGCCTTCCTGGGCCTTGTGCTCCTCGCGGGCAATTTCACGCCACTTGTGCGGCTCCGGATCGGCAAAATGACGATCGCCCTCTGCCTTCATGTGCACACGGGTGAAATAGATGCGCTCGGCCTCATCGCGCAGGGCATCGAAAATCTGGCTGCCGCCGATGACGAAGACCTCCTCCACGCCGCGGCGCTCGGCCAGGCGGCGGCCCAGGGCAACGGCCTCCTCGATGGAATTGGCGGTGATCACATCCGGATCATCGATAATGGCGCCCCGCGTAATCACGATATTGTCGCGCCCGTCCAGAGGCTTGCCGATACTGTCGAAGGTGCGCCGACCCATGATGAGCGGGTGCCCCATGGTGCGCTGGCGAAAGCGCCGCAGCTCCGAGGGCAGCCGCCAGGGCAGCTTGTCGTGCTTGCCGATGACGCCGTTTTCCGCCGCCGCAACGATGATGGACAACCGGGGTTGCTTCTCCGCCATGCCGCCCCTCCTGCTTTTTCCTCCCGTGTGGCGGGCATTATGACCACGAGCCGGAATACTGAAAAGCGCAAAAACATCCCGTCTGACGGATTCAGGTTTCGATGCGAATCTCCCAAACGCCTGCAACCGGTTCGATGCCGTGGAAGGTGAAGCCCTTCTCCGCGCACCAGGCGCGCACGTCATCGCCACAGGGCGGATAGCTGATCAGCAGCGTGATGCGTGCGCCCGTGCCGATGGCATCCACATGCTGGTTGATGTCCAGCAGATAGCCCGGACAGGTCTGGCCGCGCACATCCACCAACCAGGCGCCATCCGCCTGCCGTGTGCGGCTGGAATGCGTTTTCACTGGCGTGTGCCGGCGCCGCAGCAGGCGGCTGATGAAATCGGCAATGCCCATTGATCACTTCTCGCTGCCGGAAGGGTAGCAGGGGCAGGCCTTGATATTCAAAGACGTTCAAAACCGGATTGCAAGGCGGTTGCCTGCCAAGCCCATGTCATTTGCGCCCATGCCGCAGCACCCGCAGCAGAATGGCGTGGAACGGCTCGAAATTGCCAATGTCGGCCTTTTCCAAACCGGCACAGCGCATCACTTTTACCGCAGAAAGCACTTGTGGCCGGCAGCGCCAGCCACAAGATTCTTCTTCGCGATCGATGAAAGAGCGCCGGGATGCAGCGCAATTCAGTCCGGCCACACCTGCCGCGCACTCAGCCGACCGGCCTGATTGCCGCCAGCGGCGCCTTTTGCCGCTTTGGAACCGCCGCCTTGTGTACGGCTCCTTGTGGCATCGGTGCTCTTCCTGGCAGCCTTGCCTTTGCTGGCAGCCTTGCCGCCATCCGCCTTTTCGGGCCGCGCCTTCGCCGCGGACTTCCTGCTCTTCTGCTCACCCTTCCCGTCCGCCTGCGTCATGCTGGCAGACAGCTTGTCCTCAAGCCTTGGCATGGTTCAGAACCTCCTTGATAATGGCTTCCATATCCTGCACTGCCGCCTTGCCGCGCGCGCCGAAATCATAAACACTGACACCCTCCAGCGCAGCCCAGCGATAGGCCGCGCGCCGTTGCATGACGCTTTCCAGAACAGGCATCTTGTTGACTTTCAAGGCGTTGTGCATGGCGCGCGTCAACGCGCTTCGCGGCTCTCCCTGGTTGAGCACCATGAAGGCCCGCAGTCCCTTGTTCTCTCCGCGCGCATCTTCCACCGCGCGCACCATGTGCATGCTGCTCCACAGGTCCGGCGGCGATGGCAATATGGGGATCAGCACCAGATCAACCACTCGCAACACCGCGGTCATGCGCGCATCTTCCAGTGATGGCGGGCAGTCAACCACCACGTTTTGCGCTTTTTCCGCTGCCGCACGAACAGCCGCCTTCACATCATCGCCAGTAGCCCGCACTTCCGGCATCTTGCGGCTTTTCGAGCCATTGCCTTCACCACCCCATTGCATCAGCGTGCCCTGCGGATCCGCATCCAGCAGGATGGTCTTGCCACGCTTGTGCAACCCGGCGGCCAGATTGACGGCAAGTGTCGTCTTGCCGCATCCCCCCTTCTGATTGGCAATGGCGATGCGCATGCAATCCGTAAGGTGCCCCCTACCCTCCCTGTTGCTGTTTCAGCAGTGCATCCACCTTTCGCGCAAAGGCAAAATCCGCTTCCTGCAAATTGCGCTCTTCCCGCGCATGTATGGTAACTGTAACATGGGTGCGCGCAAAATGCAGGTTCGGATAATAATCCTCCGATTCTGACAGGTCAGCCAGCGCATCGAGAAAGGCCCGCACATCTTCATAGCCGGCGAAGTCGAACTTCCGCGACAACACGGCCTGGCGTTCCTGAACATCCCAGGACGGATGCAGTCCGCCTTTCTGTGCGAGGGGCTTGCCAGAGGTCTCATCCATTGGCCACCCCCTGCCTGGCCAGTTCCTGCAGCCATCCATCGAGCGAGGCCAGGTGCTGCTGCTCTTCCTGCAGCAATTGCGCAAACAAATGCAGCGCTTCCTGATCACGAATGCGCTGGCTGTAGCGCGCGGCTTCATCGTAGAGATGAATGGCCTCTATTTCCAGCTCACGGTCGATCAACAGCATGTCCTGCAGGGAGCGCCCCGGACGCACCGGCGGCAACTGTGTGCGCGCCGGTATCAACCCACGCGCCAGCATGAAGCGCATGATGCGCTGTGCATGCTCGAGCTCCTCTTCCACCTCGTGCTGCATCTGGCGTGCGGCATCGCTCATCCCCCACATATCGCACAGCAATGCCTGCGACATGTATTGCTGCACCGCTGCCATTTCATGATCCAGCGCGCGGGAGAGATAGCCGCTCAGTCTCGGATCGACCCTCATGCCATGCCTCGCACCGATCAACGCAGGAATGCTTCTTCAGCCCTGGTTCATTTGCCCAGCGGACGCGAAGACACCTCGGCAGGATTCTTCGGCAGGATCCGTTCCACCTCGCTGTGCACGCGGGCAATGATGTGCGCCGCCACCAGGCCATCGCCCACACGCTCGCAGGCATCCGCACCGGCACGCACCGCCGCGTTCACCGCGCCCGTCTCGCCACGCACCATCACCGTTACGTAACCGCCGCCGACAAAGAAGCGGCCCACCAGGCGAACCTCCGCAGCCTTGGTCATCGCGTCCGCCGCCTCAACCGCCGGCACCAGGCCACGCGTCTCGATCATGCCAAGGGCAATACCTGTCATTTCAATCACCTGTCAGCTAGTTGTCCGAGGCCGGCTATTGCGGCCCGGGACCTGTTGTCAGACTTCCGGCTTTTCCGGCAGGATCTGCTCCACCTCGCTGTGCACGCGGGCAATGATGTGCGCCGCCACCAAGCCGTCGCCCACGCGCTCGCAGGCATCCGCACCGGCACGCACCGCCGCGTTCACCGCGCCCGTTTCGCCACGCACCATCACCGTTACATAACCGCCACCGACGAAGAAGCGGCCCACCAGCCGAACCTCCGCAGCCTTGGTCATCGCGTC
>JAJRRZ010000077.1 GCA_024279045.1 Alphaproteobacteria bacterium | reverse complement strand
GGAAAAATGAAACAAAATCCCCGCTTTCCAGGCTTGAAAAGCAGCCGCCTCCAGGACTGAAGGCCACACAAGCCGCCAATCAAGCTCCCCCTGCCAGCCAGCACGGCCAAATCATGGTGTTTCCGGAAGTGTCCAGTTGCCATACCGGCGGATTTCGAGGGTGATGAAATCAGGAACTGCGCCGGGTTTGATGTCGTGCGTGCTACTGACGACTCCATCGTGCAGCGCCTGTCCAGGTTGCCCGGCATGCAGTCCATTGGCCGCATGAAGGCACAGCCGGAAGCAGGCCTGGCCCGTTATCTGCTCAGCCGTGGCATGTCTGATGCAGCCGCCCGCGCCATGGCCAAGCGTATCATGGCGCAGGCCAATACGGGCGATGTTGTAACCGGGGATGGCATGAGTTGCGTAACCACGCCAGTTGCGGATGCCCGCAAGCCGGGTGCGGCAGTGCCGCCAGTGGTTGCTCCCAAGCCGAAAAAGCCGGTGAAGAAGGTCGTAGATAGCCCGCGCCAGCAGAGCAAGCCCCGTACACAGTCCAGGCCACGCGCACCGCGCTGTGATCGTCGCACCACGGTGCGCAAGGGTAATCGCTGTGTGTGCCGTTTTGGTGGTGCGCGCAAGGTCTCGCGCACGGCTTGTGCATGCCCGCGCGGCACGCGGCTGAATGCGAGGCGTGGCCGTTGCGAAAAGGTGCGTGTGAAAAAACCACGCATCAGTTGCCGCAGGCCGGCTTTTCCCAACCGGGCCGGCACGCGTTGCCTGTGTCCGCGGGGCTGGCGGCCCGATGGCCGGCGTGGCTGCCGCAAGGTGGTGCGTGAGCAACCGCGTGTTCGCTGCGTACCGCCGGCGCGTCCCAACAAGGCTGGCAGTGGCTGCCTGTGCCCGCGAGGGTGGCGCAAGCTGACGCCGTTCATGTGCATGCCGGCGGAGCCACGGCATGAACCTCGGCCCAAGCCACGTGATGAGCACCCGGGCAAGCCGCGGGACTACGATCCCGGCAGGCCATGAGGGACGACAACATTCTGCATCGCTGAATCAGCCATCACACACCAATTGCGGGTCACCTCAGGGTGGCCCGTTCGTGTTTGCCTGGCTGAAGGGTTCAGGCATTGCATCCACCATGCCGTGCCAGCCAGGCATCGAAGTCGGCCAGGGCGCGCTGGCTCAGCAGGCGGCGCTTCGCGCGGGTGCGCTCCTTGCCTTTCAGCTTGCGGCCCGTTTCGTCATGGCGCGGGGCCTCGATGGGCGGAAACAGGCCGAAGTTGATGTTCATCGGCTGAAAGCTCTTCAGGCCGGCATCCAGCACATGGCCGCCGGTGATGTGATGGATCAGCGCACCGTGCGCGGTGGTTGGAGGCGGCGGCGCAAACGGCAGGCCCAGCAATTCCGCCGCTGCCGCGCGGCCCGCCATCAGTCCGCAGGCGGCGCTTTCCACGTAGCCCTCCACGCCGGTCATCTGCCCGGCGAAGCGCAAGCGCGGCTCGGCCTTCAGGCGCAACTGTTCATCCAGCAGTTTCGGACTGTTCAGGAACGTGTTGCGGTGAATGCCGCCCAGCCTCGCGAACTGTGCATTCTCCAGCCCCGGGATCATGCGGAAGATGCGCGTCTGCTCGCCGTATTTCAGCTTGGTCTGAAAGCCCACCATGTTGAACAACGTGCCGAGCGCGTTGTCCTGCCGCAGTTGCACCACCGCATATGGCCGCTCGCCGGTGTGCGGATTGCTCAGCCCCACCGGCTTCATCGGCCCGTGGCGCAGGGTATCCGGACCGCGCTCGGCCATCACCTCGATGGGCAGGCAGCCGTCGAAGTAGGGGGTGTTCTTCTCCCACTCGCGAAACTCCGTCTTCTCCGCCGCCATCAGCGCCTGCACGAAGGCCTCGTATTGCGCCTTATCCAGCGGGCAGTTGATGTAGTCCGCCCCGCCCTTGTCGTAACGCGACTGAAACCAGCACACGTTCATGTCGATGCTGTCGAAGTGCACGATCGGCGCAATGGCGTCGAAGAAGGCCAGCGAATCCTCGCCGGTGCGCGCGGCGATGGCCGCGGCCAGCGCCCCGGAAGTCAGCGGGCCGGTGGCGATGATCACCTGCGCCCAGTCCTCTGGCGGCCAGCCGTCGATCTCCTCGCGCACGATGGTGATGTTCGGGTGCTCTTCCAGCCTGCGGGTAACCGCCGCGGAGAAGCCCTCGCGATCCACCGCCAGGGCGGAGCCGGCGGGCACCTTGTGGGCATCCGCCGCCGCCATGATCAGCGAGTTGGCGCGGCGCATCTCCGC
>JAJRRZ010000076.1 GCA_024279045.1 Alphaproteobacteria bacterium | reverse complement strand
TGATGCTGGCGGTGGGCATCAGCATGGCGCTGGCGCCGCTGCTGCTGCATGTGCCCGGCGCGGCGCCACCGGCAGATGTTCGGCTGACACCGGACATGCTGCTGGGGCTGGCCTTTCAGGAGACGCTGAAAGGCATGGTGATGGGGTTGATGGCGCGGATGTTCTTCCTGGCGCTGGAGTTCCTGGCAACGGGCATGACGCAGTTCATCGGCCTGGGCAATTTTCCCGGCATGCCGGCGGAGGGGCAGGAGCCGGTGCCGGCGCTGGTGTCGCTGATCATGCTGTCTGCCACGGCGCTGATTTTCGTCAGCGGGTTGCATGCGCAGGCCATAGGTGCAGTGGTGGAATCCTATGCAACGCTGCCGGTGGGGGCGTGGCTGATGCCGGCAGATGCGCTGGAGGGCATCGTCTCGCGGCTGGCACGCGGCACCTATCTGGCGCTACAGGCCACCGCGCCGTTCGTCGTCTACGGGGTCATCGTCAACCTGGCCATTGGCTTGGTCAACCGCATGGTGCCGCAGATACCGGCCTATTTCATCTCGCTGCCGCTGATCATCCTGGGTGGGCTGTTGCTGCTGCATTTCATGGCCGGGGACATGCTGGCGGTGTTCGTGGCCGGGTTCGAGGGCTGGCTGGACGGGGAGTGAAGGCATATGGCGGATGGGCGGCATGAGCGGTTGCAACGGTTGCGGCGGGCGGCGGCACAGCTGAAGCGCCTGGAGGAGATGGAGATGCTGCGCCTGCGGGGGCGTATGGAGGCGTTGCAGGCCCAGCGGCACGCACTGCTGGAGAGGCTGGGGCAAGGGGTGCTGGGCAGCGGCGACCTGGCGCGGATGCTGCGGCGCAACCTGCAGGCCATGGGCGATGAACAGGCGCGGCTGGACACGCTGCTGGCGGAGGCGATGCCGATTCCCACGAATACGGCCACTGGCTCAATGGCCGCGCCGAGGCGCTGGAGGTGAGCGACCTGGTGCGCCACATTTGCCGCGACTGGAACTTCCACGACCTCGATCTTCAGCTCGTCGGAGGCGTGGTATCCGGCTTTGTCATCGACCGCCCCACCTCCGCACGCGCCGTGCTCGATGTTCTCACCGATGCCTTTGCCGCCGACCTGACAGAATCCGGCGGCGTGCTGCGCTTGCGCCGTCGCCAGCGGCGCCCCGTGGCGCGCTTGCAACCATCGGAGCTGATCGATGCGGGCCAGGAGCAGCCACTGTTCGAGATCACTCGTGACGAGGCAGCCGAGCAGGCCACCGCCCTGGCCCTGGGCTATACCGACGATCTGGCCGACCAGCGCCCCGCCACGGTATATGTGCGCGCCGCCGCCTCCGGCGCGGTGGTGCCTGCCACCGCCGCGCCGGAGGCCACCAGCACCAGCCTGCCCGCCACCATGCCGCAATCGCTGGCCGGGCCGCTGGCCGCGGTCATGCTGGCCGAGCGCCGCGCCGCCCGCGAGCGTCTGCAATGCGCGCTGGGCCAGCGGCATCTGGCGCTGGAGCCGGGCGATGTCATCGAGCTGGAAGTGGACGGCCAACCACGCCGCTGGCGCATCACGCGCATCACCGACGAAGGCCCGGCACGCCGCTTGCAGGCCGTCTCCACCCACGATGCCGCCTACGATGCGCCTCCCTGGCCGCCGCGCAAGCGCCATGCCAGCGGCGCCACTTTGCTGCCACCGCCAGAAGTGGTGGTCATGGACGTGCCGCTGCTCAGCGACGGTGCCGCCGCCGCGCGCCCCTGGGTGGCCGCATATGCCCGCCCCTGGCCCGGCACTGTCAGCGTCCTGCGCCACCGCGCAGGTTCC
>JAJRRZ010000075.1 GCA_024279045.1 Alphaproteobacteria bacterium | reverse complement strand
GCGTCCCGGCTGGCGCATCTGGCTGCCGCTGTGGCTGGCGGTGCTGGCGCTGTCCGGCATTGCCATCAAGTTGTGGAGTTGAGACCCGCGCCTTGGGCTCAGACCCCATGAATTTTCACGCCATCTGTGGCGTTCATGCTTCATCTCAGCGCCCTTGCACCCTTGGAAATATCTTCAGGTATTACCAGCGGGCGCAAGAACGCTGATATTTTGCGCAAATGACGTATCTCCCATGCCTCATCATTGGCGCAGCCGCGCCGGAATCTCGGCGAAGGCCTCCGCCAGAGCCTGATAGATGTGCCGCTTGAACGGCACTACCAGCTCGGCAATGCGCGGCAGCTCTTCCCAGCGCCACAGGTCGAACTCCGGCCTGTGGCCGGGCACGTTGAGGTTGATGTCGCGATCCGTGCCCAGCAGGCGAAAGGCGAACCATTTCTGCTTCTGGCCGCGATACTTGCCGCCCCACACCTTGCCCAGCAGCTCCTCCGGCAGGTCGTAGGTCAGCCAGCCGGGCGTTTCCGCCAGCACTTCCACCAGCTCCGGGGCAACGCCGATTTCCTCGGTCAGCTCGCGCTTCGCCGCCGCCAATGGTTCCTCGCCAGGGTCAATGCCGCCTTGTGGCAATTGCCACATTCCCCGTTCGTCGAACGACACCGGCAGGCCGATGCGCCGCCCGACGAACACCTTGCCCGCATTGTTGAACAACACCACCCCCACACAGGGGCGATAGGGCAGCGAATGGGCCTTCTGCCGTGGTTCGGTCGTGTTGGCTGTGGAGGTTGTCATGAATGGCGTATCCGGCATCAATTACCCGCCTGCAACCGCGCCAGCGCCGTAACCGGCACCAGTATCGGCCCCTGCTCGCTGATGGTCAGCCCGGCCAGCCAGTCGCGCAATATGCGAAGGTTCGTCTCGTTGGCCGAGACCACCACCAGTGCATGTCCCCGCTCCGCCGCCAGCTCGCGCGCGCCCAGCAGCGTCTGACGTATTTCGCTGGCCTTCAAGCCCGGAGGCACGCGCACATCGGCGCGCACGGCAGGCAATTTCACCACCAGCCCCAGGGAAGGCGCCAGGCTTTGCCCCGCGCTGCCATCATCCACCATCATCAAGCCGCGCCGCTTCAGCTCATGCAACACCGGCGAGAGCGCCTCGCCCTGTTGCAGAAATTTCTGTCCCGCGTAGCTCACCACGCCCGCGTAACCCACCGCCCGCGCCAGGATGTGATGCAGCCGCTGGCGGTTTTCCGCCGCCGTGGCGCTGCTCAGCAGCGTGTTCGGCCCCGGATTGACCTTCGGATATCCCCACGGTTCCATCGGCACCTGCAGGAAGAACTCATGCCCATGCCTGCGCGCCAGTGCGCCCAGCCGGCGCACCTTGCCGCCCCGCGGCGCGAAGGCCAGGCTCACTTCCGGCGGCAGCTTGCGGATGGCCTCGTCGGTAATGCCTGCCTTCAGGCCCAGATCGACCACCAGCACCGCTATCTTCGGACGGCTGGATTGCAGCACCTCGCGGGAAACAGGCCGCGCATAGACCTTCCACGGTGCGCGCCCCTTGCGGCCCGTCTTCGGCAGCGGCCCCAGCGCCGTGCGCTCCACCAGATCTTGCGCTGGAGCCTTTGGCAGCGCGGCAATGGCTCCCGGCACGTCGATGATCACCTTGTCCGCATCAGCACCGGTGCCTTCTTCATACGGCTCATCCGGCAACTTCGACACGTCGAGGATCTTCGCGCCACGCTTG
>JAJRRZ010000074.1 GCA_024279045.1 Alphaproteobacteria bacterium | reverse complement strand
GCATTGTCGCGCAGCAGATCCAGCACGCCCACGCCCACCGTACCCAGCCCGGCGAGAGCGATTTTCAGGCGATTTTCGGAAGATTTCCCCATGACTCAGGCATTCTCCTGCTTCAGCGCCGCCCCAGCCTTGTGCGCAAGGCCGGCATCCTCGCCCAATGCTCCGCTCTGGCGGAAGAAGCGCTTGATGTTGCGCGCCGCCTGGCGGATGCGCTGCTCGTTCTCCACCAAAGCGATACGCACAAATCCCTCGCCCTCCTCGCCGAATCCGACACCGGGCGAAACAGCCACTTCCGCTTCCTGCAACAGCAGCTTGGAAAAGGCAAGCGAACCCATTTCGCGAAAGGCTTGCGGCAGCGGCGCCCAGGCGAACATCGTCGCCGGTGGTGGCGGAATCTCCCAACCCGCCTTGCCGAAAGCCTCCACCAGCACATTACGGCGGTTACGATAGATCCGCCGCGCCTCCTCCACGCAGTCCTGCGGGCCGTTCAGCGCTGCCGCCGCGGCCACCTGAATGGGTGTGAAGGCGCCATAGTCCAGGTAGCTCTTCACTCGCGCCAGTGCGGCGATCAACCGTTCGTTGCCCACCGCGAAGCCCATGCGCCAGCCGGGCATGGAATAGGTCTTCGACATGGAAGTGAACTCCACCGCCACATCCATCGCGCCTTCCACCTGCAGGATGGAGGGCGGTGGCTCGTCCCCGAAATAAATCTCCGCGTAGGCCAGGTCGGACAGCAGGATGATGTCGTGCTTCTTCGCCAGCCGCACCGCCTCCTTGTAGAAATCGAGATCGGCCACATATGCGGTGGGGTTGGAGGGATAGTTCAGCACCCAGGCCAGCGGGCGCGGCACGGAGTGATGCACCGCCCGCACAACAGCACGCAACTGCTCCTCGCCGGGATGGGCAGGTATCTGGCGGATGGTGCCGCCCGCCATCAGAAAACCGAAGGCATGGATGGGATAGGTGGGATTCGGCGCGAGGATCACATCTCCTGGTGCGGTGATGGCCTGCGCCATGTTGGCGAAGCCTTCCTTGGAGCCGAGCGTGGCCACCACCTGCGTGTCCGGATCGAGTTTCACGCCGAATCGCCGCTCGTAATAGGCCGCTTGCGCGCGGCGCAGCCCCGGAATGCCGCGCGAGGCTGAATAGCGGTTGGTGCGCGGCTTGCCGACGGTTTCCACCAGCTTGGCGTTGATGTGATCCGGCGTCGGCAGGTCGGGGTTGCCCATGCCGAGGTCGATGATGTCCGCGCCCTGTGCACGGGCCTCGGCCTTCAGCCGGTTGACCTGCTCGAACACGTAGGGCGGCAAGCGGCGGACGCGATAGAACTCTTCCTGCATGCGGGGCCTCGCCAGATGCAACGGATTGATCTGATTTCCACCCTTTCTTTCTAACACTCCAGCAACACGCGGCAAGGGATTTCCGGCAGGGTTTCGGACAGGCCATGGACTTGCGCCCCTTGCCTGCTGTAGTCTGCCGCCCTGGCGGATGGGGTGGAAGAAAACAGAGAGAGATTCGTGAGCATGCCTGCCAATGCACCCGGTTCCACCGTTGTTTTTCCACCTTTCACAACCCGCCTGCAGATGGCCTTGGCATTGATCCCGATACTGCTGATACTGCTTGTGCCACGTGCAGGCCATGCGGCGCAGCAGATGCTGGCCGACACCGACCTCGCCGGCGATACCTATCGTTCCTTCGAACTGATCGCCCCAGTGCCGGATTTCTGCCGCAAGGTGTGCGAAAAGGACGAAGGCTGCCGTGCCTGGACATTCTCCTGGCCGGGCAAGAAGGGCAAGCGGGCCCAGTGCTTCCTGAAACGCTCCATTGCAGAGAAGCGCAAGGATCCCTGCTGCATCTCCGGCTACAAGACGCGTTCCGTCGCAACCCGGCTGGGCAATGCCGTGCGCAACTGGCTGGGCAATGACAAGAATGCCGAAACACCTTCCGCCAATACGGACAAGACTGAGGCCCCCGCGGCGTCGCCACAGCCCGAACCGCCAGCTCCACGGCAGAAGCCCCAATCCAGTGCCCAGCCACAAACACAGCCACAGCCTGTTCGGCAACCCCGGCCACAACAGCCCGCAGCAGAACAGCAGAACGAGGCGCTTCTGGCCGAAAAGCGCGATTTCTGTCGCCGCTATGCACGCGCGGCGCGAGAGGCCAACCGCACGGCCCGCCGGATGGGCTGTGGTTTTCGTGGCGGCCTGTGGGGGGGCAGCTTCAACGGATATTTCAACTGGTGCATGAAAAACACACCACAAGCCGCTGAAAGAAACACGGCAAGGCGTGCATCTGCCCTGCGGCGTTGCGAAACGGAACTGGCCGCCCGCCGCCAACCCGGCTTTGACATGCCGCAATTTCCGCCAGGCGCAGCCTTCAACGAACGCCTGCGCGACCTCTACGACCGCTTCCGCCGCCCACCACGCGAAGCCCGGCAGCCGCGCGACCCACGCTGGCGACAAGCGCCATTCATCTACAGCTGGCTGAAGCGCGCCGGCCCCGGCCCCCGCAGCACTCCATGGCGCCCCAGCTTCTCCGGCAAGTGCCCGCTGGTGCGCGCCTGCGCATGTCCGCAAGGCGACACCTGCCGCGTCTACGAGCCGGGCAGCATCGCGGTATACTGGCCACTGGGCTGCAATGCCCCGCCGGCTTACGTGATCTGCCGCGTGCGCCGCAGATAAGGCAGACACCCAAAAGAACAGAAAGAACAGCAGGAACATGAGCAGCAGGAACACGAGCAACGAGCACATGAACAGCGGGGACATGCAAGGCGGGGACATGCGCGGCGAGACCAAGAATGACGGAACGCTGAAGCTGGCCACCTGGAACGTCAACGGCATCCGCGCCCGGCTGGACACCGTGCTCGCCTGGCTGAAGGATAGCGCGCCGGATATCGTCTGCCTGCAGGAGGTGAAGATCGAGGAGGAGAAGTTCCCCGCGCTGGCCTTTGCCGAGCTGGGCTACAATGTCGCCGTGCACGGCCAGAAGAGCTTCAACGGCGTGGCCATCCTCAGCAAATTGCCGCTGGAAGATGTGCAGCGCGGCCTGCCCACTTGGAACGATGATCAGGCCCGCTATATCGAGGCCGTCGTCTCCACCGATCACGGTGCATTGCGCGTGGCCAGCGTCTATGCGCCGAACGGCAATCCTGTCGATTCGGAGAAGTTTCCCTACAAGCTGCGCTGGATGCAGGCGCTGCACGAGCATGTGCGCAATATGCTGGCGCTGGAAGAGGCCTTCGCCCTGGGCGGCGATTACAACGTCATCCTCACCGAGCAGGATGCAAAGAACCCGGACAAGTGGCGTGGCGATGCACTGTTCCACCCCGACACCCGCGCCGCCATGCGCCGCCTGCTGCACCTGGGCCTGAGCGATGCCCATCACGACTGCAATGCGGAGCATGCCTTCACCTTCTGGGACTATCAGGGCGGTGCTTGGCAGAAGGATGACGGCATCCGCATCGACTACATCCTGCTCACTCCGCAGGCCGCCGACTGGCTGGCCAGCACACGGGTAGACAAGCGCGTGCGCGGCTGGGAAAAGCCTTCCGATCACGTGCCGGTAATTGCCGAACTGGCCCCACGCCTTGTATCCGAGCTGGTGTCCGATCTGGACAGTACCAGTGCCTGATTGCACACGGAAACAAGCCTCCCTCAGGCGATACGCCATGCACGGTAGATGAACCCGTTGTAGTCGTCGGTAACATAAACCGTGCCGTCGCGCGCCTCGAACACGTCCACGGGCCGCCCCAGTGTCTGCTGCCCGCGCAGAAAACCGGTGAGGAACGGCCGGTCGCTGATGCGCCCGTCGGGGTGAAAATCCACCCAGCGCACGTCGTAGCCGGATTTTCTGCTGCGGTTCCACGAACCACGCCGCGCCACCAGCGCCACGCTGCCCGGCGTGATGTCCGGCTGATGCCGCAGGAAGCGGATGGACAGCGGCGTGGAGTGGGCCGTGAAGGTATGCACCGGCTCGATGAACTTCACTCCCTTGGGGCGGCGTTTCCAGAAGCGAGGATCCTTCACCCCATGTTCATGCACGTAGGGCCAGCCATAATGCCCGCCGCGCACCACGCGGTTCAGCTCCTCGCGCGGCACGTCATCGCCCATCATGTCGCTGCCGGCGTTCACCGCATACATCACGTTTTCGCCGGGCCGCCAGTCAAACCCCACCGAATTGCGCAATCCCCGGGCGAAAAGTTCCACATCCCGCGCCCTGCCCTCGGGGCCGATGCGGAAACGGATGATCGCCGCGCGCCACGGATGCTCCTCGATGCAGACGTTGCAACTGGAGCCGGTGGACAGGTAGAACCAGCCATCCGGCCCCTTCTTCAGCGTGCGGCTGACATGTCCGCCGCGTGGAATGCCGGTCAACACCACCTGCGCTTGGCCGGTGATGCGCGCCGCCGCAGCATCATAGGCAAAGCGCACCACCCGGTGCTCCTCCGCCACGTAGAGCCATGGGCCATCCACCACCAGCCCATGCGGCAGGTCCAGGTCTTCCACCAATGGCCGGAATTTGCCGGGACGCCCATCATCGCCCAGCGGCAGATGATACACCGCCCCCGTGCGATAGCCGGAAACGATCAGATTGCCTTGCGCGTCCTGCTCGATCAGGCGGATCCCCCCTGGCATGCGCACAAACAGCTCCGCCTGCCAGCCCGGTATCCGCGGCTGCGGCTGCACGGCGCGGCGCACCTGCGCCCGTGGCCCACCACCGGGCACCCCGGCCCCAAGCGCCACCAACCCCAGCAGCGCCAGACAATGCCGCCTGTTCATCCACGCTGTCATGTCCGCATCATATCGGGCACGCTGCCCCGCGGTCAAAACACAAGTTGGCAAGATTGCTTCGTCATGCCATTCTGCTCAGGCTGGGGTCTGGTCTCAATAAATGAGTGCTTCTCATGGGTATTTTGGCAAAATAGCAGTGGTTTTTCGTTCGCAGGCAATAGTGGAAGCTATTGGCAAGAACGAAAAACCGTCTGATATGAAGCCAAAATGCACATGGGGAGTGCTCAAGCTTTGAGTCCAGACCCTAGAGCCGCACTGCAATGGAGCCGGGCCGGCACGAACGGCTGCGGGCCGCTGCAGCTTCCCTGCCACCCGGCCTCTTGTCGAATTCCTCCTGCTGAAACGAAAACGCCTATCCAGAGCGGCAACGACGGCAAGAGACCTTCCTGCGCACGCCGCTTCACACGTCAAGTTCACACGTCAAGCAGCTCGTCGTCGACGAACTCGGCACGCTCGGAGATAAAGGCGAAGCGCGCCTCCGGTTTGGTGCCCATCAGGCGGGTAATCACGTCGTCGGTGGCCTCGCGCTCCTCCTCGTGCACCTCAACGCGCAGCAGGGTGCGGCGCTTCGGGTCCATGGTGGTTTCCTTCAACTGCTTCGGCAGCATCTCGCCCAGCCCCTTGAAGCGCGAAACCTCCACCTTGCCGCGCCCGGAGAACTCCGTCGCCAGCAGCTGCTCCTTGTGGGCGTCGTCGCGCGCATAGGCCGACTTCGCCCCCTGCACGATGCGGTACAGCGGCGGCACCGCCAGATACAGGTGGCCATTGCGGATCAGCCCGGGTATCTCGCGCCAGAAGAAGGTAATCAGCAACGAGGCGATGTGCGCACCATCCACGTCGGCGTCGGTCATGATGATGACGCGCTCGTAGCGCAGATCCTCCTCGCGGTATTTCGAGCGCGTGCCGCAGCCCAGCGCCTGCACGATGTTGGCGATTTCCTGGTTGGCCATGATCTTGTCGCGACTGGCCGAGGCGACGTTGAGGATCTTGCCGCGCAGCGGCAGCACGGCCTGGGTTTCGCGGTTGCGCGCCTGCTTGGCCGAGCCGCCGGCGGAATCACCCTCCACGAGAAACAGCTCCGTGCCGCGACGGTCCTTGGCCGTGCAGTCGGCAAGCTTGCCCGGCAGGCGCAGCTTGCGCGTGGCGGCCTTGCGCTGCACCTCTTTCTGGCGGCGCCGCGCCAGGCGCATCTCCGCCTGCTCGATCGCCCAGTCCAGCAGCTTTTCCGCCTGTTTGGGATGGCCCGACAGCCAGTGATCCAGATGATCGCGCAGCGCATTCTCGACAATGCGCGCCGCCTCCGGCGTGCTCAGGCGGTCCTTGGTCTGGCCGACGAATTCCGGCTCGCGGATATAGACCGACAGCACCACTCCGGCGGTGCCGAGAATGTCATCCGCCGTGATGTTGCCGGCGCGCTTGTTGCCGGTCATTTCGGCAAAGCCTTTCAGCGAGCGCAGCAGCGCCATGCGCAGGCCCGCCACGTGCGTGCCGCCTTCCGGGGTGGGAATGGTGTTGCAGTAGGACTGGACGAAGCCATCGCCGTTGAACCAGCCGATGGCCCATTCCACCGTGCCGTGGCCTTCCGCAGTTTCCACCTTGCCGGCGAACAGCTCCTCGACGATGCGCTCCTTGCCGGCGAGCTTTTCCTCCAAGTAGTCGCGCAGGCCGTTGGGGAAGTGAATGGTGGCTTGCGGCGGTGGCGCGCCGGCCTTGCCATCGAGCAGCTCCCCGGCGCACTTCCAGCGGATCTTCACGCCGGAAAACAGATAGGCCTTGGCCCGGCACATGCGCCAGATGATGGCCGGGTCGATGCGCTTGTCCGCGCCGAATATCTCCGGATCGGGATGAAAGCGCACCTTCGTGCCGCGGCGGTTGGGCGCCGCGCCGACCTCTTGCAGCGGCTCCAGCGGCTTGCCGCGCGCGTAGCGCTGGCGATAGAGCTTGCGGTTGCGCGCGACTTCCACCTCCAGACTGTCGGAAAGCGCGTTGACCACCGATATGCCCACGCCGTGCAGGCCGCCGGAGGTGTTGTAGGCCTTCGAATCGAACTTGCCGCCGGCGTGCAATGTCGTGAGAATGATTTCCAGCGCCGACTTGTCGGGAAACTTCGGATGCGGATCGACGGGAATGCCGCGGCCATTGTCGGTTACGGAGATGGAGCCGTCGGCAAACAGCTCCACCTCGATGAAGGTGGCGTGCCCGGCCACGGCCTCGTCCATGGAGTTGTCCAGCACCTCGGCGAACAAATGGTGCAGCGCGCGCTCGTCCGTGCCGCCGATATACATGCCCGGCCTGCGGCGCACCGGCTCCAGGCCTTCCAGCACCTCGATATCGGCGGCGGAGTAGCCCCCCTCTCCCTCGACCGTGGAAGGCGCGGCCTGAGACTTGCCGGAGAGCTTGCGCGCACCTGCCGGCGCCGCCGCCCCAGCCGGGGCAGGCGCGGAAGAGCCATTGGCATTGCCGAACAGATCGTCGATCATTTCCGGAACTTTCACGAATCAGGCCGCTTCACGCGGCGAGTATGGCACAGGACAATCGCATTTGGCATCAGTGGACGTTACTTGTGTGGAGCAATGTCTCCATTTCGCGTCATGCCCGGGCTTGACCCGGGCATCCAGAGTGGTAGACACTTCAACCCACCACTCTGGATTGCCAGGTCAGGCCCGGCAATGACAAACAGGAATAGCATTTCTTCAAGCCGCCCATCGCAAATGTCCCGGATGCGATTGCCCTGGAGTATGGCACGGCCCTGTTGCCACCGCCATTGTGTCGGCATATGGTTGATGAAAGGTATATGCCTTGTGCCATAATGGGATGGCGGCCAACTGGCAAGGAGAGAGATCATGCGCATGTGGAAGTTGGCCCTGGCGGGGGGTGGCAATGGCGGCCACGGCGGCGCTGGCGGCGGTGCCGGCCCATGCCATCAAGGACTACAAGCGCGGCACCTTGGAAGACCAGATCACTGATCAGCACGTCATGGGCGCATCCGGCGTGCGCTATCCGGGCGATGTGGCCACGCCGGTGGGCAACTATCATGTGCGTGGCGGGCAGAAGATCCCCTACATCGAGCGCTGCCACTGGACATTCGACATCAACGACATCGGCCTGCCGAAGAACCTGCGGCAGGTCTGCCGGCGCCATTACGGCGAGCCCTTGAAGGTGAAGTGATCAGCAGGACACATTTATCTGCCCCTCGCGGCCAAGCAGGCGGGCAAGCTGGGCGAGCCGCTTGGCCACCACTTCACCGGCCAAGTCGGCATCCTCGCCGCACAGATGCAGCAACAGCAGCCCGTCCGGCGTCATTTCCAGCCGCGTGCGCGGCAACGTGCCAGGCAGCGCCGCGGACAGCGCGTAGGCCAGGCGGAACAGCGCCGCCAGCAGCCGCGCCCGGGCAATGGCCTTGTCGTCCACCAGTGCGGCGATATCCACCGGCGGCTTGGCGTTGACACCCTCGTAGCGGAAGAAGATGGTGAGCGCCAGAAAGGCGCGCGAATAATGATCCAGGCCGTTGAAATTGGCCTGTGCAACGAGTGTCAACGAGCGTGCACCGCGAAAATCCGGATGAATGCGCCAGCCGATGTCGGCCAGCATGCATGCCGCGTAGCGCAGCCGCCGCCAGCGGCTGGTGCATTCCAGCCCACCATCGCCGACGATGCTCTCGGAGAAGGCGCACAGCTCCAGCTCATGGCGTGGCGAGCGTGAATGCCGCCGGGCAAAGTCCCAGCAGGCCGACAGCAACGGATCGGCCTGGCGCACCTCCTTGTCCAGCGCCTCGAACAGCAGCCCCTCGCGCACGCCCAGCACCGAGAAGGCAACTCGGCGCGCACCGGAAAGCTCCACCAGCCGCCCCAGCACCAGCGCCGCGGTGGCAATCAGCTCCGAGCGGCGCTCGGAGATAACGCCCAGATCAGCCAGCTCGCGCGGCTTCATGGTGGTGATGCGCTCCACCAGCCGCAGCACTTCATGGCGCGGGATGGTATATTGCTGCACTACGGAAAGCGGATAGCCGGCCCAGTGCATGTGCAGCCGCGCCAGGTTGCGCCACGCCCCGCCGACGGCATAGAGCACACGGCCTTCCAGCTTCTTCACCATCTTGTGGCCATCAAGGCGCGCATCGATGATCGAGCGGATGCGCACCAGATCGCCACCGCCCTCCTCGGCCAGCCGCAGCGCCCCCAGCGGCAGCGTGTCGCCGGATTTCACCCGCCCCTTCTTCACCCGCACCAGCTCCAGCGAGCCGCCGCCGAGATCCCCCACCACGCCGTTGGCGTCAGGAATGCCCGACAACACGCCCAGCGCGGTATAATGAGCCTCTTCCGCACCACTGAGGATGCGGATGGGCGCGCCCAGCGCCTCTTTCGCGCGGGCCGTGAAGGCCAGCCCGTCCTCGGCATCACGCACCGCCGCGGTGGCGATGGCGAACACCTTCCTTACCCCCATACGCGCGTTCAGGGCGCGAAAGCGGCGCAGCAGCGCCAGCGTGCGCCGCACACCCTCCTCCGGCAAGCTGCCGCCGCTTGCCACGCCACGGCCCAGCCCGGCGATGATCTTCTCGTTGAAGATGGGCGCCGGCATGCGGCGCAGGCCGTCATAGGTTACCATGCGCACCGAGTTGGAGCCGATGTCCACCACCGAAACCGGCTCCAGCTTCGCCACCTTCTCCTCGCCCAGCCGGTCGATGACGAAATCACCCAGCCGGTTTTCTTCCTCGCGCGGCAACGCGTCCGTTTTCATCCCCTGCATCCCCTCTGCTGGCCCGTTGCGCCCCGCCGCGGTCAGCCCTGGCCCGCCACGGGCCTCTTCTGTTGGCCACTGCTGACCGCTGCTGGTGGCTGCCGACCATCAAGCCACCATCCCCTCAACCACCATCCCCTCAGCCCGTTTGCCCCGGCTTCGGCGGCGCAGCGCGCAACAACGCGCTGCCACGGCCCGACAACGACGGATTGTCCATGAAATAGCGATGCGCCGAAAACGGCTCCTCGCCCTCCCCCGGCACGATGCGACAGCTTGCGCCGTCGGCCATCAGCCGCCAGCTCTGCAGGTTGTCGCGCATGTTGGCCACCATGATCTGCTCCAGCACCTGCGCGTGCACGGTGGGGGTTTCCAGCGGCACCAGCGTCTCCACCCGGCGGTCGAGGTTGCGCGGCATCAGATCGGCGGACGACATGTAGACCTTCGCCCGCTCGTGCGGCAGGCCGTGGCCATTGCCAAAGGCATATATGCGCGCATGCTCTAGGAAGCGCCCGATGATGCTCTTCACCCGGATGTTCTCCGACAATCCCGGCACGCCGGGACGCAGGCAGCAGATGCCGCGCACCACCATGTCGATGCGCACCCCGGCGGCGGAGGCGCAATACAGCGCATCGATGATCCGCGCATCAACCACGGAGTTGCATTTCAGCCAGATGGCCGCGGGCCGCCCGGCCTCGGCATGGGCGATTTCCGCCTCGATGCTGTCCAGCAGTGTCTCACGCACGTTCACCGGCGAGATGGCCAGCTTCTCCAGCCGTTCCGGCGGCGCATAACCGGATACATAGTTGAACAGCCGCGCGGCATCGCGCCCCAGGGCCTCGTCGCAGGTAAAGAACGACAGATCGGTGTAGATGCGCGCGGTAACCGGATGATAGTTGCCGGTGCCATAATGCACGTAGGTGCGCAAGCGCCCTTGCTCTCGGCGCACCACCAGCGACACCTTCGCGTGTGTCTTCAATTCCAGGAAGCCGAACACCACCTGCGCCCCGGCACGCTCCAGGTCGCGCGCCCACTGGATGTTGGCCTCTTCGTCGAAGCGCGCCTTCAGTTCCACCAGCGCGGTTACCTGTTTGCCGTTCTCCGCCGCACGGGCCAGCGCCGCGACAATGGGCGAGTTGGCCGAGGTGCGATACAGTGTCTGGCGAATGGCGATGACGTCCGGATCCTCTGCCGCCTGCTCCAGGAAACGCACCACCACGTCGAAACTCTCGTAGGGGTGATGGATGATCATGTCCTTCGCGGCAATGGCGGCGAAGATATCGCCGCCGGCCTCGCGCACGCGCTCCGGATAGCGCGGCGTGAATGGCGGAAACAGCAGTTCCTCGCGCTCCTCGGTAATGATTTGCGCCACGTCCGCATAGCCCACCAGGCCATCGGCCAGCACCACGTCGGCCTCCTCCACATCAAGCTGCCCGGCCAGGAAATGGCGCAGACTCTCCGGCGTGCGCGCATCCACCTCCAGACGGATGACCCTGCCCCGGCGGCGGCGCTTGATGGCGGTTTCGAACAACCGCACCAGGTCTTCCGCCTCTTC
>JAJRRZ010000073.1 GCA_024279045.1 Alphaproteobacteria bacterium | reverse complement strand
TGTCCGGGGGCGCTGGAGGTGGGCGACCGGGCCGAGGCCATCGCGCGGGCGGTGCGGATGCTGGGCGCGGGCGATATCCTGCTGGTGGCCGGCAAGGGGCACGAGACGGGGCAGATTGTCGGAGAGGAAGTGTTGCCGTTTTCCGATCACGAGGAAATCCTGAAGGCCATCGGCGAGGAGGCGGCATGACCACGACGGACGGAATAGCCACGGCAGGCGACATGCCGCTGTGGACGCTGGCGGAAGTGTGCGCGGTGCTGGGCGGCGAATTGCAGGGCATGGCGCCGGGGCTGGGCTTTTCCGGCGTCAGCTTCGATTCGCGCGAGATCACGGGAGGGGAAATCTTCTTCGCCATTTCCGGCGTGCGCATGGATGGGCATGCCTTCGTTGTCGATGCGTTGAAGAAGGGGGCGGGGCTGGCGGTGGTTTCCGCGCCGGACGAGGAGATGCGCGCCGCCGGGTCGCTGCTGGTGGTTGACGACACGCTGGCGGCGCTGCAGACACTGGGCCGCGCGGCGCGGGCGCGCACGCAGGCGAAGGTTGTCGGCGTTACCGGCTCGGTGGGCAAGACGACGACGAAGGAGATGCTGGCGCTGGCGCTGGGGGCAATGGGGCGCACGCATGCGGCGAAGGCATCGTTCAACAATCACTGGGGGGTGCCGCTGACGCTGGCGCGCATGCCGCGCAATGCGGAATTCGCCGTGATCGAGATGGGCATGAATGCGCCGGGCGAGATTGCCGAACTGGTAGAACTGGTGCGCCCGCATGTGGGGGTGATCACGCACATCGCGGAGAGCCATATCGGCGCTTTTGATGATCTGGCGGGCATTGCGCGGGCCAAGGCGGAAATCCTGCCCGGCGTGGCGCGGGGTGGCGCGGCGGTGATCAATGCCGATGCGCCGCATGCGGACATTCTGTTGGAAACGGCACGGCGGCAGGTGGGCATTCGCCGCGTCATCACCACCGGCAGCGGAGAAGACGCCGACGTGCGGCTCCTGAAGGCGATGAACGATGCGCGTAGCGGCATGGTGAGCGTGCAGGCGCTGGTGCAGGGCGAGGAGGTGTCTTTCGTCGTTGGCATGGCGGGCGAGCACATGGCGCGCAATGCGCTGATCGTGCTGGCGATGGCGGAGGTGCTGGGGCTGGATCTCGTGCCGGTGATGGGAGCGCTGCGGCGCATGCAGCCGTTGCCTGGTCGCGGGCGGCGGCACAGGCTGGCGCTGCCGGGTGGCGAGGTGCTGCTGATTGACGAGAGCTACAACGCCAACCCGGCGTCGATGCGCGCGGCGCTGGCGCTGCTGGCGGAGGTGGCGCCACAAGGGCGTGGGCGGCGTATCGCCGTGCTGGGCGACATGCTGGAGCTGGGCGAGCAGGGCGCGGCACTGCATGCCGGGCTGGCAGATGCGGTGCAGGATGCGGGGGTAGACGTGCTGTGCACCGTGGGGCCATTGATGCGGCACTTGCGTGATGCGCTGCCGGAGCGGCTGCGCGGGCCACATGCCGATGCGGCGGCAGAGATGGTGGCGCCGCTGAAGGAGATGTTGCGGGCCGGCGATGTGGTGATGCTGAAGGCATCCAACGGCACCGGACTGGGACATGTCGTGCGGGCCTTGCGCGAGGCCTTTCCCACCGAGGGTGAAGCGGGTGGCGAAGTTGCGTGAGTTTGCGCCGAATCGTCTTTTCCGGTAGGGAAGGCCGCAATACGCAAGCTGAAGAAAGGCAGGGCAATTGCAGCTGGAATCGTCGTGATGGGCAGTTTGATGAACACTTTTCCTTGTCGCCATTGCCGGGCCTGACCCGCAATGGAGGTGATGCAGCCCGCATGAAACATCGAGCAATTCCAGACGTCCAGATGCGACTGCCCTGAAGGAAAGGCCGTTCATGCTCTACTATCTGGCGCAGGTACTGGCGGAGAGTGTGCCGGGCCTGAATGTGTTGCGCTATCTTACCTTCCGCTCCGGCGCGGCGGTGTTGCTGGCGCTGTTCCTGGTGTTCATGTTCGGGCCGCGGTTGATCGAGATGTTGCGCGTGCGCCAGGGCAAGGGGCAGCCCATTCGCGACGACGGTCCGGAAAGCCACTTCTCCAAGCGTGGCACGCCGACCATGGGCGGGCTGATGATCCTGGCCAGCATTCTCATCACTACGCTGCTGCTGGCCAACTATGCCAACCCTTATGTGTGGGGCGTGCTGTTCGTGCTTGTCGGCTATGGCACCATCGGCTTCTACGACGACTACCTGAAGGTAACAAAGCAGTCCGCGGCGGGCTTCTCCGGCAAGATCCGCCTGAGCGCGGAGTTCGTCATCGCGCTGATTGCGGTGTGGATTTTCACCCGCATGAGTGATCCGGCGCTGGCTGGCAAGCTGGCGGTGCCGTTCTTCAAGGATGTGCTCATCGATCTGGGCTGGTTCTATTATGTCTTCGCGGCGGTGGTGATCGTCGGCGCGGCCAATGCAGTGAACCTGACCGACGGGCTGGACGGGCTGGCCATCGTGCCGGTAATGATCGCCTCGGCCAGCTTTGCGCTGATCGTTTACCTGGCCGGACACAAGGTCTTCGCCGACTATCTGCAGATCCATTACGTGCGCGGTGTGGGCGAGCTGGCCATCATTGCCGGGGCCATTGTCGGGGCGGGGCTGGGGTTTTTGTGGTACAATGCGCCACCGGCGCAGATCTTCATGGGCGATACCGGCTCGCTGGCGCTGGGTGGCGCGCTGGGGGCCTTCGCGGTGGCGACGAAGCACGAGCTGGTGCTGGCCATCATTGGCGGTCTGTTCGTGCTGGAGGCGATCTCGGTAATCGTGCAGGTGATTTCCTTCAAACTGACGGGCAAACGGGTATTCCGCATGGCGCCGCTGCATCACCACTTCGAGAAAAAGGGCTGGAAGGAGGAGACCATCGTCATCCGCTTCTGGATCATCTCCGTGGTGCTGGCCCTGATCGGCCTGGCGACGCTGAAGCTGCGTTGAGGGGCTTGCTGCTGCTCGCCAGACGAACAGGTCAATTGCATTTGGCTTCACTGGATGTTCGTATATGCGGCAATGTCTTTGGTTCGGGCATGCCCCAGGCATTCAGAGTAACGAACGTTCACACCCGCTGTCCCGGATTGCCGGTCAAGCCCGGCAATGATGAAGAGAGAGAGCATTTCACCAAGCTGCCCAGCGCAGTTGCTCCAAGCGCGATTGCCCAGCCAGACAAAAGCAGGGCCTTGTGGACGCCGTTGGCAGATCGTTAACCATGCTTGAATCATTTGCGCGCATGGTGGCGGCATGAATCATTCGCGTGAAACATTCGTCGGGGAGAACTTCGTCGCTGATGTGTTTGCATCGCGGCGGGTGGGGCTGTTTGGCCTGGGGCGGTCGGGCCTGGCCTGTGCGCGGGCGCTGGCTGCCGGTGGCGCGGAGGTGCTGGCTTGGGACGATGCCGAGGGTGGGCGGCAACGCCTGTCGGAGGTAGGGCTTGCGGCGGTGGATCTGCACAAGGTGGACTTTGCCACGCTCAATGCGCTGGTGCTCAGTCCCGGCGTGCCGTTGACTCATCCCGTGCCGCACTGGACGGTGCGCAAGGCGCAAGAGGCGGGTATCGAGATCATTGGCGATACGGAGATCTTCTTCCGGCAATTGGCAGGCACGGGGGCGAAGCTGGTGGCGATTACCGGCACCAACGGCAAATCCACCACCACGGCGCTGATCGGCCATGTGCTGCAACAAGCGGGGCTGGATGTGGCGGTGGGCGGCAACATCGGCACGGCGGTGTTCGACCTGCCGGAGCCGGTGCATGGGCGCATCTATGTCATCGAGATGAGTTCGTTCCAGATTGACCTGTCGCCGACGCTGAAGCCCGATGTGGGGGTGTTGCTGAATATCACCGAGGATCATCTCGATCGCCATGGCACATTGGAGAACTATGCGGCGGTGAAGGCGCGGCTGTTTGCCAACATGGGGGCGGACGACGTGGCGGTGGTGTCGGTGGATGATGCATGGTGCCGCAAGGCGTGCGATGCCGTGCCGGCGGCGGCGCGCAGGGTTGCCATCTCGGTGCAGGAGCGGCTGGAAGAGGGTGTGTGCACCGTCAACGGCGTGCTGGAGGAACGCACGGGCGGGCACACGGCAATGGGCATGGACCTGAGCGTGGCGCGGGCGCTGCGTGGCGAACACAACTGGCAGAATGCGGCGGCTGCCTGGGCGGCGTGCCGGGCGCTGAAACTCAACGGCAACCTGATCGCCGCGGGGTTTCGTTCGTTTGGCGGGCTTGCGCACCGCATGGAGCAACTGGCCAGCATCGACGGAGTGCTGTTCGTCAACGATTCCAAGGCGACGAATGCCGATGCTGCGGCGCGTTCGCTGGGTAGCTTCGAGAACATCTTCTGGATTGCCGGCGGCCAGGCGAAGACCGGCGGCATCACGCCGCTGGCGGAATTGCTCGAGCAGCGGGTGCGCAAGGCGTTTCTCATCGGCGAGGATGCGCCGTTGCTGGCGGAGACGTTGCGTCAGGCAGGCGTGGCGCATGAAATAACCGGCGACATGGAAACGGCGGTGAAGGCGGCCTTCGCAGCGGCACAACAGGCACGAGCCGAGGGCGTGGCGCGCCAGCCGGTGGTGCTGCTGGCGCCAGCCTGCGCGTCGTTTGATCAATACCGCTCGTTCGAGGAACGGGGTGATCATTTCAAGACATTGGTGGAAGCATTGCGCCGCGAACAGGCGGCGCGGCAACCGGGGGATGATGCGACATGAGCGTGCTTATTTCACGCAGGGACAGCGGGGCGCTGGCGCGCTGGTGGTATTCGGTGGACTGGGGCGTGCTGGGCGCGGTGCTGCTGCTGATGCTGCTGGGCATCATCTTCTCGCTGGCGGCCAGCCCGCCGGTGGCGGAGCGCATTGGCCTGGATGGGTTTCATTTCTTCCGGCGGCATTTGTTCTATCTGGGACTGGCGTTGCCGCTGTTCATTGGCATGACGTTCCTTTCCGGGCGGCAGGTGCGGCGCGTGGCACTGGTGGTGTTGGGCCTGGGGCTGGCGCTGATGGTGGTGGCGCTGTTCAGCGGCGGCACCATCAAGGGGGCGCGGCGCTGGGTGCAGCTGGGGTTCATGTCCATACAGCCGTCGGAGTTTGTCAAGCCGGCCTTTGTGGTATTGGCGGCGTGGCTGCTGGTGCAGGCACGGCAGGCAGGGCAGGCGGGGCAAGCGCTGTTCAGCGGCACGGCGGAAGCCATCATGCAGCAGCGGATGGCGGCACTGATGGCGTGGGGCATGTATGTGTTGATCGTGGGGCTGCTCATCAAGCAGCCTGATCTGGGGCAGACGATGCTGATCTCTGCCGTGTGGGGGGGCATGCTGTATCTGCTGGGGCTGCGCTGGCGGTATATTCTGATGATGGGTGCCGGCCTGGTGGCGCTTCTGGGCGCGGCCTATGTGCTGTTTGCCCATGTGCGGGCGCGGGTGGACAGATTCCTGAACCCGCCGGAGCTGCCGCCCGGGGCACGCGACCAGATCGATTTTGCCATGGATGCATTGCGCAACGGCGGGCTGCTGGGGGCCGGGCCGGGAGGCGGGCGGGCCAATCGCTATCTGCCGGATGCCCATACCGATTTCCTGTTTGCCGCCATCGGCGAGGAGTTTGGCTGGGTGGCGCTGATGGTGATTCTGATGGTGGTGGCGTTCGTTGCGCTACGGCTGTTGTTCAGGGCGCTGCATCTGCATGATCCGTTCCGGCGGCTGGCGGTGAGTGGTCTGGCCATGTTGTTCGGTCTGCAGGCGTTCATCAACATGGGGGTGAACGTGCACGTGCTGCCGGCGAAGGGCATGACATTGCCGTTCGTGTCCTATGGTGGTTCGTCGCTGCTGGCCATGGCGCTGACGCTGGGCATGGCGCTGGCGCTGCTGCGGCAGGATGTGGAGCGCCAGCGAAGCGGCAGGGCAACGGGTGGTGTGGTCTGGTCCGGGGCGTGATGCATGGCGGATGCGAGTGAAAACAGGCATCAGCGGCAGGTGGTGGCGCTGGCGGCGGGGGGCACCGGCGGGCACCTGTTTCCGGCGCAGGCGCTGGCGGAAGAGCTGGTGCGGCGCGGGCATGCCTGCGTGCTGTTCAGCGACGAGCGGGCGGCGAAATACGTGAAGGACATGCCCGGCGTGGAGCTGGTCATCACACCGGCGGCGACCATCACCCCGCGCCAGCCGTGGCGGGTGCCGGGGCAGGTGTGGCGCATCTGGCGTGGCATGGCCATGGCGCGGCGCGAGATGCGTGCGCGCGGGGTAAAGGCGGCGGTGGGATTCGGCGGCTATCCGTCGCTACCGCCGTTGCTGGCGGCATGGCGGGAGAAGCTGCCGATCATGACGCATGACGCCGGCGTGGCCATCGGCAAGGCCAACCGGCTGCTGGCGCGCCTTGCGGCGCGGATGTTTGTCTCGTTTCCGAAGGTTACGGGGCTGGCGGCGCAATACCTGGGCAAGACGGTGCACACGGGCAATCCGGTGCGGGCGGCGGTGCTGGCGGTGGCGGGTGCGCCATACGAGCCGCCGGAACGGGCGGATGCGCCGTTTCGGCTGTTGATAACCGGCGGCTCGCAGGGGGCGCATTTCTTTGCCGAGGCATTGCCGGCGGCGCTGGCGGAACTGCCGGGTGCGCTGCGGCGGCGGCTGGAGGTGGTGTTTCAGTGCCGCGAGGAGGACATGGCGGTGGTGCGCGAGAAACTGGCGGGGCTGGAGCTGGCGAAGCTGGAGCTGGCGAGTTTCTTCGATGACCTGCCTTCGCGCATGGCGGATGCGCATCTGGTGATCTGCCGGGCGGGGGCTTCGACCATCGCGGAATTGATGGTGATCGGGCGGCCCGCCATCCTGATACCCTATCCGCATCTGGCCGATGACGAGCAGGGACAGAATGCGAAAGCCTTTGCGCATGGCGGGGCGGGCTGGGTGCTGCGCCAGCACGAGGCGACGCCGGAGAGGCTGGGCGGGTTGATTACCGAGCTGGCGCACAAGCCGGAGATGCTGATGGCGGCGCATGAAGCGGCGCTTGCGCAGGCGCGCGCGGATGCGGCAAGAAGAATGGCGGACGAGGTGGAACGGGTGCTGGCTGCGACGCAAGTGGTGGATGAGGCCGGAAAATCCGTCCGGAAAACCGGGGAGACGGAATGACCAAACGCATGATGAAAATGCCGCGCGAGGTGGGGTTGTTTCACTTCGTCGGCATCGGCGGCATCGGCATGAGTGGCATTGCCGAGGCGCTGGACGAGTTGGGCTATCGGGTGCAGGGCTCCGACATTGCCGAGAGCGCCAACGTGAAGCGGCTGCGGGCGCGTGGCATGGAGGTGATGATCGGCCACGCGGCGGAGAACCTGAAAGAGGCAGACATCCTGGTGGTGTCCAGCGCCATCAAGGAAGACAACCCGGAACTGGTGGAAGCACGGCGGCGGCGGCTGCCGGTGGTGAAGCGGGCGGAAATGCTGGTGGAGCTGATGCGCTTCCGCAACGGGGTGGCGGTGGCCGGCACGCACGGCAAGACCACCACCACCTCGCTGACCGGTGAACTGCTGGCTGCTGGCGGGCTGGATCCGACCATCATCAACGGCGGCATCATCCAGTCGCTGAACACCAACGTGCGGCTGGGCAAGGGCGAGTGGATGGTGGTGGAGGCGGACGAATCCGACGGCACCTTCCTGCGCTTGCCGGCGGATGTGGCGATCATCACCAACATCGACCCGGAGCACCTGGACTTCTGGCAGGATTTCGATGAGCTGCGCGCGGCATTCCGGCGCTTCGTGGAGAACATTCCATTCTATGGCTTCGCGGTGGCATGTTCCGATCATGCGGAGGTGCAGCGCCTCATCGCCGATGTGCGTGATCGGCGCGTCATCTCCTACGGCGCCAACCCGCAGGCCGATGCGCGGGTGCATGACATCCGGGTGGAAGGCGGGCGTTCGCGGTTTTCCGTGTCCTATGCCGATCAGCGCCGCGGCGAGGTGGTGGAGTTTGCCGACCTGGAGCTGCCCATGCCAGGCGAGCACAACGTGCTGAACGCCACCGCGGCGCTGCTGGTGGCGCACGAGCTGGGGGTTTCGGCACAGGACATTCGTGCGGGGCTGGCCGGGTTCACCGGCGTGGGGCGGCGCTTCACCCATGTGGGTGCGTGGAATGGCGTGAACCTCTATGACGATTACGGGCATCATCCGGTGGAAATCGCCGCGGTGCTGAAGGCGGCGCGGCAGGTGGCCGGACAGGGGCGGTTGATCGCGGTGATGCAGCCACACCGCTATACGCGGCTGGATTCACTGTTCGACGACTTTGCCTCGTGCTTCACCGAGGCGGACAGTGTGCTCCTGACGCCGGTCTATGCCGCCGGGGAGCGGCCCATCGCGGGACGTGATCATGCGGCGCTGGGCGAGGAGATGCTGGCGCGCGGGCAGCGTGATGTGCGCATTCTGCCAGAGCCGGGGCCGGGCGAGACGATGGAGGGCAACATCGCGAAGCTGCTGCGCAAACTGGCGCAGCCGGGGGATGTGGTGATCTTCCTCGGCGCGGGCAACATCACGCACTGGGCGCATGCGATGCCGAAAGCGCTGGAGGCGGTGAATGGGCAGTGATGGAAATGCGCGTGGCGTGGGCATTGATGGCGAGGCGCTGATGCTGCGGTTGCCGCCGGTGCGTGGCAAGCTGACACCGAACAAGCCGCTGGCACCGCTGACGTGGTTCAAGGTGGGCGGGCCGGCGGAGGTGATGTTCCAGCCGGCGGACGAGGCCGATCTGGCGGATTTTCTGAAAAGGTTGGAGCCGGACATTCCCGTTACGGTCATCGGCGCGTGCTCGAACTTGCTGGTGCGCGACGGGGGCGTGCCGGGGGTGGTCATCCGGCTGGGGCGGGCGTTCAACAGCATTGGGCTGGAGGGTGCGGCGAAGGACTGCCTGATCCGCGCTGGGGCCATGGCGCTGGATGTGCAGGTGGCGCGCTTCGCGCTGGAGCATGGCATTGAAGGATTAACCTTTCTGAGAGGTATACCAGGCACAATCGGGGGTGCGCTGCGGATGAACGCCGGGGCGCACGGCGGTGAGCTGAAGGATGTGCTGGTATCCGCCCGCGCCATCGACCGGCACGGCCAGGTGCACGAGGTGGGGGTGGAGGAATTGGGCATGTCCTACCGCCACAGCGATGCGCCGGAGGACTGGATCTTCACTTCCGCGCTGTTACGCGGGCGGCCTGGCGGCAAGGATGAGATCGCCGCGCACATGGAGGAGATCCAGCGCCAGCGCGAGGCGGCACAGCCCATCCGAGCGCGCACCGGTGGCTCCACCTTTCGCAATCCGAATGGGGTGAAGGCATGGGAGCTGATCGACGCGGCGGGCATGCGCGGGGTGCGCGTGGGCGCTGCGCGCATCAGTGAGAAGCACTGCAACTTCCTCATCAACGAGGGAGGCGCAACCGCCGCGGAGCTGGAAGCACTGGGCGAGCTGGCCCGCGCCCTGGTGCGCGAGAACAGCGGCGTGGAGCTGCACTGGGAGATTCGCCGCATCGGCGTTCCCGCGATAGTGGACTGACGCCGCCGAGCGGGGCACAGGGCTCGATTGGGGCAAGGCCAGGCAAGGGAATAGAGGCCATGGCGGAACAGGAACGGCAAGCGGCTGCGGACTACAAGCCGTGGCGCGACCCGGCCAGCACACATGTGGTGGTGCTGATGGGAGGGTGGTCGGCGGAGCGCGAGGTGTCGCTGGCCAGCGGCCAGGCGGTTGCGGCGGCCTTGCGCGAGGCGGGATATCACGTCTCGGAGGTGGATGCGAAGCCTTCCATCATGGCCGATCTGACAGAGCTGTCGCCGGATGTGGTGTTCAATGCGCTGCATGGCACCTGGGGCGAGGATGGCCGGGTGCAGGGCATTCTGGAGACACTGGGCATTCCCTACACGCATTCTGGCGTGCTGGCCTCGGCGCTGGCCATGGACAAGCATCGCAGCAAGGCGATCTTCCAGCATGCGGGCATTCCGGTGGCGGAACACAAGCTGACGACGGTGGAAGACCTGCTGAAAAAGCATCCGCTGAAGCCGCCCTATGTCATCAAGCCGGTGGCGGAAGGTTCGTCGGTTGGCGTGATGATCGTGCACCGCGAAGATCAACTGCCCGACATGGAAAAACTGCACACCCTGCCGCTGAAGGATGGCCAGTTGATGGTGGAGCGTTTCGTGCCGGGGCGGGAGCTGACCTGCGCGGTGATGGGCGACGTGGCGCTCGGTGTACTGGAAATCATACCGTTGAAGGGCAAGTTCTACGACTACGACTCGAAGTATGCCGAGGGTGGATCGAGGCATGTCTGCCCGGCTGATCTTCCCGGGAAAGTTTATCAACGCATTCAGCAATATGCGGTGAAGGCGCACAAGACGCTGGGCTGCAAGGGCATCAGCCGGGCGGATTTCCGTTTCGATGACCGTGGCGAGGACGATGGCGAGGTGGTGATGCTGGAGGTGAACACCCAGCCGGGCATGACGGCCACATCGCTGGCGCCGGAGATCGCGCAGGTGG
>JAJRRZ010000072.1 GCA_024279045.1 Alphaproteobacteria bacterium | reverse complement strand
GTCTTGCCCTCCTCGCGTGCGCGAGCATGTTTCTTGCGGGCAATCCTGTCCTGCTCGTCCAGCGCCATGGCTTCCCATGAATGACATACGCGGCATTCGCGCGAATCATTGGCCTTCATTTTCGCCCATACGCGGTTGGCCATCCTCCAGCGCCTGGCCTCGAACTTCTCCTTTGTGTCAATGGTGCCGAGAATCTCGTGCCACACGTCCTTCGCTGCCGTTATCTTGGCGATCATCTTCGGCACGAAAGGCTTCGGCACATGGCAGCTGGCACAACCAATGCGCACGCCGGCATGGTTGAGAAAGTGCGCGCTTTCCTGCCATTCCGCATCGTTCCATTGCATGGAGTGGCATGACGTGCAGAACTCCGTGCGATTAGTGAAGCCCATGCCGACGTTGAACAGCCCGGCAAACACCAGCCCCCCGAGAAACACCAATGTTGCAATGCCTGCCTTGCGAAAACCCATGGCGTGAAAGACCTCCCGCTTTCCCCTCCGTCTTGCCGCCTCCTGCTGGCTGCTGCCGTGTGCCAGCTTGCGCAGAAACTGTCGCACCAGCTAGTGGCGGTCATGCGTGGCGCCCGACATGCTGCACATGCTGCAAAAGGCACTCGCAGGTTAGACAAAAATATTGCTTGCTGCAAGTATAAGGCAGAATATTTGCATTTTCTAATATTAGAAATCCATGGCAATAAATATTAGAAAAATATAATATGCGAGTTGCTCCAATGGGCATTGCGTGCGGTATTGCTTGAGCATGGAGCCTGCGGCCGCATGTTTCCCCTTGCAGCGTGATGCGGTATGCTTCTCGGCAAGGAGCGAAGGAATCATTATCCGGGAGAGCAGGGACAATGAACGGAAATGCTGGAGATGGTGGAGAGGGTCCGACGGGTGGTGGCGAAGACCTGATGCGTTACGACTTGCTGGTCGAGGCCGCGCTGAAGCACGTGGTGCGCATGGCGCTGCATCGTGTTCAGCATGAGGGGCTGCCTGGTGAACACCATTTCTATATCGCCTTCGACACGCGCCATGATGGCGTGCGCATGTCCGACAGGCTGCGTGAGCAATATCCCGAGGAGATGACCATTGTCCTTCAGCACCAGTTCTGGGACCTGAAGGTGCAGCAGGGTGGATTTCAGGTAGGCCTTGCCTTTGGTGGCGTGCCGGAAATGCTGTGGGTGCCTTTTGATGCCATTACAGGATTTTATGATCCGTCAGTGCAATTTGCGCTACAGTTCCGCCCGCTCGAGGAAGCGGAAAAAGGCTTGCTGCAACGCTCCACTCCATCGGCTGCGCACGATATTGCGGAAGGCGCCAATGGCAGTGCATCTGACGACATTTCCGGCAACGGTGAGAAGACCGCTTTCACAATAGAGCAGGCAAGGGGCGAGAAAAAAGATGTGGAAGGCGCAGGAGAAGAAGAAAAATCTCCGGAAAAGGTGGTGTCCTTGGATGCGTTTCGCAAGAAAACCTGAAAATTCGACTGTGCGCTGGATGGTTTTCGCTAGTGCCGGTTTTTCGGCAGCGCCGCTTGTGCTGGCGGCGGCACTGCTGGGGGGCGTTGGGCAAGGGGCTTGGGCAGCCGGCGATGCCGCACAAACAGGCAAGCCGGTTTCGTTGAGCAAGTCTGCGCCAGCCGACGATTATGCCCTGGCCAATCTCCCCGCAGGCTCTTCATCACCTGGCGTTGACGTGCGGGAGCGCGAAAGTCTGCCGGCCAAGCAGCTGTTCGGAGCAGTGGAAACGCCAGCGCCATTGCCGTCAGAGCCCATCGGATATTATACCGAAGGTTGCGCCGCCGGCAATGTGCCCATGCCGCAGGTGGGAGAAGCCTGGCAGATGATGCGGCCTCGGCGCAATCGGTATTGGGGGCAGCCGCAACTGATTGCTTTCCTGCAGGAGTTTGCGCGCCGCGCCAAGCGGGAGCTGGGCATCAACGGGCTGCTGATTGGTGATCTCTCGCAGCCGCGCGGCGGGCCGATGACATCGGGTCACCGTTCGCATCAGATCGGTCTGGATGCTGACATATGGTTCCTGGAAATGCCAGACCGCGTCCTTTCCGAGCAGGAGCGCAATACCATGTCCGCGCGCCTGGTAACATTGGATCATCGCCGCATCAATCCACGGCGATTCACCGAGAAACACGCCCGCCTTTTGCGCATGGCGGCGAAATATCCACAGGTGCAGCGTATTTTCGTGCACCCGCCCATCAAGAAATACATGTGCGCATTTGCCGAACGCATTGGCGATGAGGACAAGAGCTGGCTTGCGCGTATCCGCCCGTATTGGGGACACAACTATCATTTCCACATACGCCTGCGTTGCCCGGCGGGGGCCACCAATTGCAAGCCGCAGCCAGAGCCGAATCCGGAAGATGGTACAGGTTGTGGCAAGCATCTGGCGTGGTGGTATTCCGATGAGCCCTGGCAGATGGATAGGGGCGTGCCAAGCCTTCTTTACCGCGAAGGCGTTCCCGTTCCGCGCCCGCGCCCGAAAAAGCCCGAGCCCCGTCGCGAGATCACCATGCAGGATCTGCCGCACGCCTGCCGTGTGGTGCTTGATGCCCGCTGAAGCCGGGCAACACGGCGCAAGACACGAATATTCGCAGGCAAACACGGTGGAACATGTTGCACCCCACGGCCAAGCCTGTTAAATCTGACCTTAGGGGAAGGGAAGGGGAGGAACCCACTATTAAGGATGCACCGGCATTGACATGTCTGGTGGCGGCGCATGGTCTGGATGGATGATGTGCCGCGATGCTTCGGGGGCTGACAGGGCAGGGCAGGAGTGCAAGCATTCTTGTTCGCCATTCCTTTTCAATTCCTGTCATGGTTAGCATGACATGCCTGATGGGCATGACGTGCCGATGCATGGCGATGGAAACAGGCCCGGCTGACTGCGGGTTGCCCTGAAGCGGGAATGCTCAAGATGGTCGATTATCGATTCGAGTCGGACAGTTTCGGCGAGGTGCAGATTCCCGCTGACCGTTACTGGGGTGCGCAGACTCAGCGCGCCTTGCAGAACTTCCCCATCGGCGAGGAGCGCATGCCGCGCCCGATGATCCGTGCCCTGGGCATTGTCAAATGGGCCGCGGCAAAGGCCAACATGGAGCTGGGCGAGCTGGAGCCAGGGATTGCCCAGGCCATCATGCAGGCGGCCACGGAAGTGGCTGAAGGCACGCTGGACGACCACTTCCCGTTGGTGGTATGGCAGACCGGCTCCGGCACCCAGACCAACATGAACGCCAACGAGGTCATTGCCAACCGCGCCATCGAGATCCTGGGAGGGCGCATCGGCAGCCGCGATCCGGTGCACCCGAACGACCATGTCAACCGTGCGCAATCGTCCAACGATACCATTCCCACCGCCATGCACATCGCTGCGGCGGAAGAGATGCATCACCGCCTCATTCCGGCATTGAAGCGCATGCACGAGGTGCTGCACCACCACGGGCAGACTTTTGCCGACATCATCAAGATTGGCCGCACCCACACCATGGATGCCGTACCCCTCACCCTGGGGCAGGAATTTTCCGGTTATGCTTGCCAGGTGAAGCTGGGTATTGACCGCGCCGAATCCGCGCTGCAACGGCTGCACGCGCTGGCCCAGGGTGGCACGGCGGTGGGCACTGGGCTGAACACGAAGAAGGGCTTCGACATCATGGTGGCCAACAACATCGCCGAGGCCACGCAACTTCCCTTCCGTAGCGCGGGCAACAAGTTCGAGGCCATCGCCGCGCATGACGCCATGGTGGAGGTTTCCGGCATTCTGTCCACCATCGCCGCCAGCCTGTTCAAGATTGCCAACGACATCCGTTTTCTCGGTTCCGGCCCGCGCTGCGGCATCTACGAGTTGCAACTGCCCGCCAACGAGCCGGGCTCGTCCATCATGCCCGGCAAGGTCAACCCCACCCAGGCCGAGGCGCTGACCATGGTCTGCGCCCAGGTCATGGGCAATCATACGACGGTCAACATCGCCGGCTCGCAGGGGCATTTCGAGCTGAATGCCTTCAAGCCGGTCATTGCCTGCAATGTCTTGCAATCCATCCGCCTGCTGGCCGACGCCGCGAAGAGCTTCACCAACCGCTGCCTGAAGGGCCTGAGGCCAAATCGTGAGCGCATTGCCGAGTTTGTCGAGCGCTCGTTGATGCTGGTTACGGCGCTGGCGCCGGTCATCGGCTATGACAAGGCAACGGAAATCGCCAAGGCGGCCTTCGAACACGGCACCACCCTGAAAGAAGAAGCAGTGCGCATGGGCTATGTAACAGAGGAGGAGTTCGACCGGCTGGTGAGGCCGGAGAAAATGATCGGTCCCGCTTGAGTTCAATCAATGAAGTCCAGTGAAGAGAGTATGTCATGAGTGAAACGAGGCAAGGGGCCGGGGGCAACGACAGGAATGCGAACGATCGCAACAGAAGACCGGTAAAGCGCTCCGTGCGCATTGCCGGGCATTCCACCAGCGTATCGCTGGAAGACGAGTTCTGGCAGGCCCTGCGCGGCATCGCGCGGGAACGGGGAGTATCGCTTTCCAGCCTGCTGACGGAGATCGACCGCGCCCGCAAGGGGCGTTCGCTGGCCAGTGCCTGCCGCATCTACGTGCTGCAATATTTCCAGCAACTTGCAACTGCCAGGCCAGCACAGGAATGACATGGCGCCAATACGGTGGGGCTGTGTTCTTCAGCCTTGCTTCAGCCATTTTTCCCACAGAGCGTTTCCGCCCATCGTCTGCACGAAAGTGGCGTGCCGTTCCAGCGTCGCAGCATCCAGTCGCGGCGGCAGGGGAGTGGCGCGCCGTGCGTGCTGGGGTTGCTGCCGGGGGGCATCCTGCCGTGGCTGGCCATGTCCGCCGGTATCCAGCCCCAGCGCCCGCTGTCGGCCACCGGCCAGCTCCAGGTAGACTTCCGCCAGGATTTGCGCGTCCAGCAACGCGCCGTGCAGTGCGCGGTGCGAGTTGTCGATGCCGAAACGCTTGCACAGCGCATCCAGCGATGCCGGCGCGCCGGGAAAGGCCGCGCGCGCCATCAGCAGCGTGTCCACGCAGCGCGTCGGCGCAATCATCGGCAGGCCGCATCGTTCCAGCTCGGCGTTGAGGAATTTGCGGTCGAACGCGGCGTTGTGGATCACCAGTTTCGCATCGCCGATGAATTCCAGAAAATCCTGCGCGATTTGCTCGAACAGTGGCTTGTCCGCCAGCATCTCCGCCGTGATGCCATGCACTTTCACGGCTTCTTCCGGTACGTCGCGCTGGGGGTTGACATAAACATGAAACTCCTTGCCCGTCGGCACCTTGTCGATCAGCTCCACCGCGCCGATCTCGATGATCCGGTGCCCTTCCTCCGGCTTCAGGCCGGTGGTTTCCGTGTCCAGGCAGATCTCGCGCATGACATGACCTTTACGTAAGAGTAAAGTTTATTAGAATCCCGCCAAGGACTGTCGGGGCCGCTTTTGTTTCCGTGCCGGCTCCCTGCCGCCCCACAACCCTTGCCCGCAAGATCGGGGGGGCGAGGGGCTGTGGGTGGCCCCCGAGTTGTTCTCCGTTCCACCGTCCCTCGCCACCGCACAACCTTTACCGGCATAATCGGGGGTTGGGCGGGGGCGAGGGGCGGTGGGCGGCTTCAGCAAAAAAAGTGTTTCGACAGTTTCAGCCCCTGTTTCTGATAGTGCGAGCCGACCTCGCCATACACTTGCTCAGGCGCTTCGCACAGCGGCTCATACAGCAGCCTCCCGATGATCTGCCCGTCCTCCAGCGTGAAGGGCACCTCGTGCGCGCGCACCTCCAGCACCGCCTTCGCGCCTTCGCCACCGCCTGATACATGGCCGAAGCCGGGGTCGAAGAAGCCCGCGTAATGCACCCGGAACTCGCCGACGAACGGATCGAATGGCACCATCTCCGCGGCATGGCTGGGTGGCACCCGCACGGCCTCCTTCGAGGCCAGGATATAGAACTCGCCGGGGTCGAGGATCAGCGCCCCGCGTTCGTGAATCGGCTCCCAGAAAGTGGCCGGATCGTATGCCCCCACCTTGTCCACGTCGATCAGCCCGGCATGTCGCCGCGCCCGGTAACCCACCGGTTGCGACAGGTCGCCACGAGACAGGTCCACGCTCAGCCCCACGCCGCCGTCGATGTTCGGCTGCGCGCCCACCACCAGCGGCTCGCGCGCGTGCAGGGCGCGGGTGGCGTCGTCATCATGGCGCACCTCGCCGCGGCGAAAGCGGATCTGCGCCAGCCGCGAGCCGGGCCGCGCCAGAATGGGAAAGGTGCGAGGTGAAATCTCCAGGTACAGCGGCCCCGCATACCCCGCCGGCACACGGTCGAATGCCGCGCCCTGTTCGGCGATGACGCGGGTGAACACATCGATGCGTCCGGTGGAGCTTTTCGGGTTGCAGGCGGCGGACATGTCATGCGGCAGGGCAAGGCGCTCCATCAGCTCGACAATATACACGCAGCCCGTTTCCAGCACCGCGCCGCCCTCGAGCGTCATTTCGTGCAGCGCCAACCGCTCCAGGCGCTCTGCAACCGAGCGCCCCGGCCCCGGCAGGAACGATGCCCGCACCCGCCATGCCCGTGTGCCCAGCCGCAGATCCAGGCTGGCCGGCTGGATCTGGTCGGCATCCAGCGGCTGCGTGCTGGTCAGGTGGCCGTTTTCCACCAGCCAGTGAATGGCGTGCGCCGGCAGAATGCCGTCATGGCGGCATTGCCGGATGGATGCGGATTGTGCGGCAGGCCTGTTCATGGCCACAGTTTTTCACCAGCCGAGCCCGTGAAACAACCAGCCATCTGGCCGCATTGTTGAAAAAGGTCATCTGAAACTCGCCACCGCCAGGATGATGCTGCCCACGGCACTGGCGAACGCCGCCAGCGTTGCCGCCCGCGCCACGGGAATCAGCTCCGTGCGCCCTTGCCGCATTGCCCGCAGACCTGCCCAGCGGCTTGCCGCGTGGCTGATGGTCAGGATCAGCACCAGCAGCATCTTCGCATGAAACGACGGCGGCAGCCCGCCTGCAAGGCCGGCTTCGCCGCCGGTCATGCGCCACGCCAGCCCAAGGCCAGATGCCCAGATCAGCGCAATTACCACATCACCCGCGCGCCCCAGCGCCAGCCGCAGTTTCGCGAGCGCCGCCTGTCCGGCTTCGTCGGCAGCCGCCGCCAGCCGGTAGTTCATGTAATTGGAAAAGCTCATGCCCGTGCCCATTGCCAGCACGATCAGGTGCAACGCCATCAGCCAGTTCATTGCATTCTCCTCCTCTTGTCCGCCGCGCATTCCGGCAACGACATTTATCGACAATAACACGTGCTGGTTGCGTGCATTGTTAATCCTTCATTAAGAGTTGCACTTGTAGGTTTTATTGCTAAGGATAACGCAATCACAAGTGGCATTGATTCGCCTGTCTGCCACGGGGCAATGGCATTCGATACCGTTTTTCGGAGGAAGGGACATGTCCAGGCGCCACACCAGCAACAACCATGAGTTCAACAAGCGCAACAAGGGCGAGGGGAAAATGACCGGCCAGAAGAAGCAGCGCAAGCACCACAAGGGGCTGTTTTCGGAAAACGCGGCGCTGGAGCCGCGCATCCTGTTCGATGGTGCGGCAGTGGCCACCGGCGCGGAGGCCTTCGATGCCGCTCAGGATGCTGCGCAGTCTGATGCCGCGCTCGATACCCGGCAAGAGGCCGAGGCCACCGATGCGCTGATACAGGCGCTGGCCGCGGAAGAGCAGAACAGTGCGCAGCAGCGCACCGAGATTGCCTTCATCGATACTTCCGTGGAAGGCTGGCAGGATCTGCTGGCAGCACTTGGCGATGATGTGGAGGTCGTCGAGATCGCCGCCGATGCCGACGGTGTGCAGCAGATGGCCGAGGTGCTGGCGGACCGCGAGAATGTCGATGCCATTCACATCCTCTCCCATGGCCGCTCCGGCACGCTGGATCTGGGCACCACGGAGCTCACCGCGGCTTCCGCCACCAACCTCTATGCCGAGGAGATGGCCATCATCCGTGATGCTCTCTCGGAGAATGCCGACATCCTCATCTACGGCTGCGATTTCGCCGCCGGCACGCGTGGTCAGCAGGCGGTGGAAACCCTTGCCGCGCTCACCGGCGCCGATGTCGCCGCCTCCACCGACATCACCGGCGCGGCCTCACAGGGCGGCGACTGGGATCTGGAGGCGCAGACCGGCTCCATCGAGACCGAAATCATCGCATCGGCTGATTTTGCCGGCACGCTTGCCGATACTGATGGTGATGGCGTGGATGACAGCGTTGACGTGGACGACGATAACGACGGTATCCTGGACGTGGACGAGGGTGCGCCATCCATTACCTGGGCCAACGCGCCCGCCAGCAGCACGGTGCATCCCGCAGTCAATGGGGTAACGGCCATTGATTGGGAGACGTTGCCCAGTGGCACCATCGGCGGGACAGGGGGAAGCTTCACCGACCCGGTGCTGGGAACGGTTACTGTTTCGGACAATGTAAATACATTGAGTATACTTGGCAGTTTCTGGGGCAACAATAGCGGCACCTATCTGAATTTCAGCAACACCGGCCATACCCTGACCATTTCCTGGGATACGCCAGTTCTGGAGGTGTATGTCCCGATTGGCGATATGGACTTCGATGAACAGGTGGTGGTCTCCGCGAACGCGGCGGATACCGTCATTACGGTGGTCAGTCTTGGGCCCAATGATGTCTGGGATGCCGCAACCAGCACGCTCAGCTCTCCTGGCAATGACATCAACAGTGATCCCAACAACTATACACTGTTGAAAATCAGCTCCGCCACCGGCATCACCTCGTTTTCTCTGGAGTTTCTTAGCCCCGCAGGTGTGCCAGGTGGTCAGAACAGCTTGCTGGATGTATCGTTCGACGGGGTGCTGACCTCTTCTTCCGGCGTGCCACAGGACGTTGATGGTGATGGGCTGCCCAATTGGCAGGATATCGACTCCGACGGGGATGGCATCCTGGACAATATCGAGGCGCAGACCACAGCTGGCTACATTGCGCCCAGCGGCAACGATGCCGACGGCGACGGCCTGGACGATGCCTACGAAACGACAGGCCTTGCTCCGGTGGACACCGACGGCGACGGCACGGCAGATTATCTGGATGTTGATTCCGATGATGATGGCACCTCCGATTCTGTTGAATCCGGCTTTGGCGCGGCCTCCGGCACTGATGCCGATGGCGATGGTCTGGACGATGCCTTCACAGGCAAGACGCTGACAGACCTAGCCGACAGCGACAACGACCTGAATGGCACCCCGGCCAATGCCAATCCGCCCGCAGTGGATTATGACTTCCGCGACAACGACAGCGATAACGACGGTGTGTCCGACGACATCGACCTCGACGACGACAACGACGGCATCCTCGACACTGGCGAGCGGCGCATCGAAACCGTCGCCTATAACACCGACTCCTCCGGCGACTGGCAGCGCCTGGCCACCAATGGAGTAACACCGAACAATGTCTGGTTGGGCACTGTCGCCGGTCTGACCCCCACGGAAGGCACTGAAGCGCTGCACTTCAACAATCAGTTTGAAAGCAGCAGCGGCAGGGCCTGGTTGTCACTGGGCACTATCGATGCGCCGGGCACCTACACGGTTACCATCGATGTGGGGGATTATGACAACCAGGCCTTCGCAACCCTGGGCGACATTGGCCTGTATATCGGTGGCAGCGACGTGAACAACCCCGGCACGCTGGCCACCGATCAGGTCAGCACCACCCCCACGCCGGCTCCCGGCCAGTGGCAGGAGTGGACATTCACCATCGAGGTGCCGGAAGGTGATCCGCGCATCGGCCAGTCGCTGGCCTTCGCCATCAATGTGCCGTTCGACAGCAACACCAGTGCCAATGTCGCCTTCGACAACCTGCGCCTCACCGTTGATACGGCGCGCGACACCGACGGCGATGGTGTATGGGATCAGCATGATCTCGACAGCGACAACGACGGCATCTCCGACCTGATAGAGAGCGGCCAGGATGCCTCGCTGGTGGACGCCGACAACGACGGTGTGCATGATGGCGCGGTGGACGCCGACGGCGTACCTGTTGCGGCTAATGGCGGCGTAACCCCGGTGGACACTGACGGCGACGGTATCACCGACACGCTGGATCTTGACTCCGACGCCGATGGCATTCCCGATGCCGTGGAGGCCCAGCCCACTGCCAGCTACACTGCACCGGATGGCTCCACCCTGTATCAGCCGGTGGATACCGACGCCGATGGCACGTTCGACTTCCGCGATACCGACACCGATAACGATGGCATACTGGACCGGGATGAAATCGGCATCACGTTGTCTGGCACCGATGCCGATGGTGATGGTATCGATGATGCCGTGAACGCCTCCTATGCCGATCCGGATGGCGACATCAATGATCCTGCACAGGATCTGCAGGGCAATCAGACCGCCAGCCCGGAAGTCGCCTACCGTGATCCGGCCGATGCCGATGGCGATGGCATCCCCGACATTTACGACCTAGATGCCGACAATGACGGCATCCTCAACGTTGATGAAGCGTTGAGCTGCAATGCCCTGCCTGTGCCGGAGTTCGGCACGGCGCAAGGCCCCACTGGCATCAACGGCGCCGACCCGGACAACCCGCAGCAGGGGGATCAGTTCCTCTACACCAACGTCTACACCGGCGTGGATGCCATCATCACCATCGAGGAAATATCCGCTGGCGCCACCATCGACACGCTGGATACCACCAGCTTTGGCGTCGATGCTTTCTTCCAGCCGGTCATCAGCTATGTGGGTGGTGGTTATGCCCAGTTCGCCATTCAGTTCGTGCAGTCTGGCACCAACACCCCCATTGATCCGTCCACGTTCTTCGTTACGGCGCTGGACAACGACGGAACGGAAATCATTGCCTTCGATACCAGTACCGTAACAACGGCCTTCGTGGATGATCCCACCCATGAGGTGAGTTATACCAACTATGGTGCCGACTGGGTCGCTTATGCCAGCGATGGCACCGGAACGTCCGGCATCACCACCACTCCTGATTACCAAGCCTCCGCTGTCTATGTCGATACGGATACTATCCGCTATCGTATCGGCTATGATGGCACTTCCACGCGCCTGCATGCGTTGTCCATCCGCCCGTGCACCATCTTCGAAGGTGATACGGCATGGAACAATCCGCCGCAGTTGCTCGATGAGGTGGATACCGACGGCGACGGCACGCCAGACTACCTCGACGTCGACAGCGACAACGACGGCATCTCCGATCTCGTCGAAAGTGGCCAGGATGCTACCGTCGTGGATACCGACGGCGATGGCCGCGTCGATGGCGCGGTGGATGCCAACGGCGTGCCCTTGGCCGCCAATGGTGGCGCTACGCCACTAGACAGCGACGGCGACACCATTGCTGATTTCCGTGATCTCGATTCCGACGATGACGGCATCCCCGACGCCGTGGAAGTACAGCCCACCGCCAGCTATACCGCGCCGGATGGCTCCACCCTGTATCAGCCGGTGGATACCGATGGCGATGGCACACCGGATTATCTGGATACCAACTCCGATGATGAAGGGGCTAACGACACCACCGAGGCAGGCTTGACGCTGTCCGGCACCGATAATGACAAGGACGGCATCGACGATGCCATCAATGCCTCCTATGCCGATCCGGACGGCGACATCAACAATCCGTCGCAGGATCTGTCCAACACCCAGGCCCCAGCCACGCCGGAGGTGGATTATCGCGAAGGTGCGCTGCCGCCCGTCGCCGATCTCGACGCCGACGACAGCTCCGGCGCCACGGGTGCGGACTTCACCACCACCTTCACTGAGGGCGACAGCCCCATTGCCATTGTCGATGCCGATGCCAGCCTGAGCGATGCCAACGGCGACATCGTCGAGCTGGTCATTACGCTCACCAACGGCAAGGCGGGCGACATGTTCCTGCTGCCCACGCTGCCGGCGGGCGTTACCTCCAGCTTCAACCCGGGCAACCAGCTCTCTGCCGACGGCACGTTGACCATCACCTTCAATGGCAACAACGTCAGCGATGCCGATTGGACGGCGCTGTTGCAGGGCATCACCTTCCTGCCCAGCGCGTCGAGCCTGGATGATCCTGACCCGACGCCGCGCACCATCACCGTGCAGGCCTCTGATGCCGCCAGCCTGGCGTCCAACACCGCCACCACCACGGTCAATGTGGTGCCGGTGAACGATGCGCCGACGCTGGATCTGGACGATGACAACTCCTCCGGCCTCAACGCTGGCAACGTACAGCTTGGCTGGACGGAAAACACCCCGGCGGTGGCGCTCAATTCCGTCATCGTGCTGAACGATCCTGACGATGCCAATCTCGCCTCCGCCCAGGTGATCTTCACCAATCCGCAGGCCGACGACGAGATCTCCATTGCCGGCACGGCGGTGAGCGCCGGCGATACCGGCACGGTCAACGGCATCGGCTACAGCGTGTCCACCGGCAACAATGGCGAGCTGGTCATCGACTTCTCCGGCACCGCCACCGTGGCCGACTACAAGGCGGCGCTGGAGGCCGTGGCCTTCCGCAATACCTCGGAGAACCCCGACACCACTCAGCGTGTCATCACCTTCCAGGCTACCGACCCGAACGGCGATTCCACCAACGTGCGCACGGCCTACGTGGACGTAACCGCCGTGAACGATGCGCCGCAGGTGGTCGATCCGGCCACCGGCAACCCGGTGGATCCCGCCACCTTCCAGCCCACCATCACGCGGCAGGACGGCGCGGCTGAAACACTGGACATCACCCAGTATTTCACCGATGTGGATGGCGATACGCTCACCTATGCGATCACTTCCGGCAATCTGCC
This sequence comes from Alphaproteobacteria bacterium, assembly GCA_024279045.1. Lineage (GTDB taxonomy): Bacteria > Pseudomonadota > Alphaproteobacteria > Rhizobiales > Aestuariivirgaceae > Thermopetrobacter. Next base: position 3,469 of record JAJRRZ010000072.1, on the reverse strand, counting down.
GGCGGGCTTGAGCCTCGATGCCGCCACCGGCCAGATCAGCGGCACCATCGACAACTCCGCCTCGCAGGGCGGGCCGAACAACGATGGCGTCTATCCTTTCACCATCACCGCCAGCGATCCGACCGGCGAGCAGGTGAGCCTGAACCTGGCCTATCAGGTGCAGAACGTTGCGCCGACAGCTGCCGATGATGCATCCAGCGCCGACGAGGACGCCACCCAGACCGGCAACGTGCTGAGCAACGATGTCGACGGCAGCCCGGACAGCGATGCACTCGCCGTTTCGGCGGTGAATGGCGATGCCGCGCAGGTCGGCCAGCCGCTGGTGCTGACCCACGGCGACCTGACGCTGAACGCCGATGGCACCTGGACATTCGTGCCCAACGCCGCCGCCAACGCCCTGAAGACGGGCGAGACGGCCACCGAGATCATCACCTACGAGGTGTCCGACGGCGAGGGCGGCACCGCCACGGCCACGCTGACGCTCACCATCACCGGCACCAACGACGGCCCCGTGGCCATCGATCCCGCCAATCCGGGCGTGCCGGGTGATCCGACACCGGTGCCCGACCCCGCCGCACTGGTGGGCGACAGGACGGCCTCCGATGGCGAAACCCCAGCGAGCATCGACATCAGCCAGTTCTTTGCCGATCCCGATGGCGATGCGCTGACCTTCTCTGCTGTCAACCTGCCCGATGGCCTTAGCATCGACCCGGCCACCGGCGCCATCTCCGGCACCCTCACTGCCGATGCCTCGCAGGGTGGGCCGAACGGCGATGGTGTCTATCCCGTTACCATCACCGCCACCGATCCGTCCGGCGAAAGCGCCACGGTAACCTTCCAGTATACCGTGAGCAACGTTGCACCGACGGCTGCCGATGACAGCTCCATCGCCATTGAGGACGCGACCCAGACGGGCAATGTCATCGCCAACGATGCCGACGGCAGCCCGGACAGCGATGCACTCACCGTTTCGGCGGTGAATGGCGATGCCACGCTGGTCGGCCAGCCCATCAGCCTCACCCACGGTGATTTGACGCTGAACGCCGACGGCACCTGGACATTCGTGCCCAACTGGGCGGCCAATCAGCTCAAGACGGGCGAACTGGTCAACAACGCGGTGTTCTATACCGTCTCCGACGGCCAGGGTGGCACGGCGCAGGCGCTGCTCACCATCTCCCTGGTGGGCGCCGACGACGGCCCGACCATCGTCGAGCCGGGGCAGGGCACGGGCGATCCGAACCCCAACCCGTCCGACCCGAACAACGTCATCCCCGACGTTGCGGCCACCGATGGTCAGACCATCACGCCCGTCAACGCCGGCGACTACATCGTCGATCCGGAGGGCGATGCCCTGAGCTGGATGGCCACCGGCCTGCCCGCCGGTCTGAGCATCGACCCGGCCACCGGAGAGATCACCGGCACCCTCACTGCCGATGCCTCGCAGGGCGGGCCGAACGGCGATGGTGTCTATGACGTAACCATCACCGCCACCGACGGGCAGGGCAACTCCGCCTCCACCACGGTAACCTTCACCATCACCAACGTGGCCCCAACGGCAACGGACGATGCCTCCAGCGGTGATGAGGATGCCACCCAGACCGGCAATGTCATCACCAACGATGCCGACGGCAGCCCGGACAGCGATGCACTCACCGTTTCGGCGGTGAACGGCGATGCCACGCTGGTCGGCCAGCCCATCAGCCTCGCCCACGGTGATCTGACGCTGAATGCCGATGGCACCTGGACATTCGTGCCCAACTGGGCAGCCAATCAGTTGGCGGCTGGCGAAACAGCCACCGAGAGCATTACCTACGAGGTATCTGATGGCGAAGGCGGCACCGCCACGGCCCAGTTGACCATCACCATCACCGGCAGCGACGATGGCCCGACCATCGTCGAGCCGGGGCAGGGCACGGGCGATCCGAACCCCAACCCGTCTGACCCGGACAACGTCATCCCCGACGTTGCGGACGTGGACGGCGCCACCATCGCGCCCGTCAACGCCGGCGACTACATCGTCGATCCGGAGGGCGATCCGCTCACCTTCACCGCCACCAACTTGCCTGCCGGCCTGAGCATCGACCCGGCCACCGGCACCATCAGCGGCACGCTGGACAACTCTGCCTCGCAGGGTGGGCCGAACGGCGATGGTGTCTATGACGTAACCATCACCGCCGCCGACGGGCAGGGCAACTCCGCCTCCACCACGGTTACTTTCGCCATCGCCAACATAGCCCCGACGGCAACGGATGATGCCTCCAGCGGCTATGATAGCACGCCACAGACGGGTGATGTGTTGGCCAACGACGCCGACGGCAGCCCGGACAGCGATGCACTCACCGTCTCGGCAGTGAACGGCGATGCCGCCCAGGTCGGTCAGCCGCTGGCATTGCCCCATGGCGACCTGACGCTGAACGCCGATGGCGCCTGGACATTCGTGCCCAACTGGCAGGCCATGCAGCTTGCCGCTGGCGAGACGGCCACCGATATCATCACCTACGAGGTGAGCGATGGCGAGGGCGGCACGGCCACGGCCCAGCTGGCCATCACCATCAATGGTGCCGACAACGGACCGGTCATCGTCGAGCCGGGGCAGGGAACGGGCGATCCGAACCCCTATCCGGCAGACCCGGACAACGTCATCCCCGATGTTGCGGCCACCGATGGCCAGGCCATCACGCCCGTCAACGCCGGCGACTACATCGTCGATCCGGAGGGCGATCCGCTCACCTTCACCGCCACCGGTCTGCCTGCCGGCCTAAGCATCGACCCGGCAACCGGCGAGATCACCGGCACCATCGACCCGTCGGCCTCGCAGGGTGGCAACGGGGGTGTGTATGACGTAACCATCACCGCCACCGACGCACAGGGCAACGCCGCTTCCACCACGGTAGCCTTCACCATCACCAACGTCGCTCCGGTGGCGCAGGATGATGCCGGCACGGGCGATGACAGCGCACCGCAGACAGGCGACGTGCTGGCCAACGACGCCGACGGCGCGCCCGACAGCGATGCGCTCTCCGTTGCCGCCGTCGAAGGCGATGCGGCCAACGTCGGCCAGCCCATCGGCACGCCTTACGGCGAGGTGATCATCAACACCGACGGCACCTGGAGCTTCACGCCCAACGCCGCCGCCGCGGCCCTGAACGCGGGCGAGACGGCACAGGTGTCGGTTGCCTACACCGCCACCGACAACGAGGGCGGCACGGCGGATGCGGTGCTGACCATCACCATCACCGGCTCCGACGATGCGCCGCGCATCATCGATCCGGCCAACCCGAACCCCAACCCGGGCGATCCGGATCCCGACCCGGCGACGCTGATCGATCCGAACGACCTGCAACTGGACGATGGCGAGAGCATCGCACCGTTCGATGCCGGGCAGTTCTTCTTCGATCCGGAAGGCGGGGCGCTGACCTTCACCGCCACCGGTCTGCCTGCCGGCCTGAGCATCGATCCGGCCACCGGC
>JAJRRZ010000071.1 GCA_024279045.1 Alphaproteobacteria bacterium | reverse complement strand
TGTTCGGCATCAGCCCGCTGGAGCGTGAACGCATCCTGAAATCCGCACCATTCACCATTCGGCGGATGAGGTGCGCATGACGCGAATCTTCTACTGGCTGGGCGTGTTTGTGCTGGGTGCGGTGGTGGCGCACCTGTCCTTCGTGTTGTTCATGCCACGCCACGAGGCCCGTGCCTTGCAGGCGGAATTGCTGCGCGATCTGGGGGGCAATTCCTTTCACGTGCTGCAAGGCACGCTGCTGCGCCGCCTGGTGCGCCATCCGCTGCCGGATGCTTCCTATGGTGTCTGCGTGCTGGACCTGGACAGTGATCGTGGCGTGTCTCTGCAGGGGCCAGATTTGCGCACCCTCTGGGCATTGACGATCTATTCTCCCCGTGGCGACGTGATATATGCCATCACCGACCGCCATGTGCCGCAAGGCATGCTCAATGTGCGCTTCAAATACCATTCCGCCGCTGGTGGCAAGGTTGCCCTGCCAAGGCTGCGGGGCAAGGCCCTTGTTGTGCCGCTGACAGTTTCGCGCGCCATCCTGGTTATGGAAGCCTATCCCTGGCACCCCGGCCAGGTGAAGCTGGTGCGCCAGCTTCTGGAACAGATGCGCTGCACTTCCTCGCCCTTGGAGAACAAGCCTCCGGCTGATGCCGCCGTGCCCACATCAGAAACGCCACCGGCCACCACCCCGCGCCCGCGCTCCCGCCCGTTGCGCGCCACACCATGACATGCCCCTTTCCCCGCCGCGCGGGGCTTTGCTATCAGCGGGGCGAAAGTCTCATCAGGGAGTATCACATGCGTTCCTTCGACGACATTGCCGCCGATTTCGAATTCCTCGATGACTGGGAAGACCGCTACCGCTACATCATCGAGCTGGGCAAGGAATTGCCTCCTCTGGCGGAGGAAGACCATACGGAAGAAAACCGCGTGCACGGCTGCGTCTCGCAGGTGTGGCTGAAGGTCATGCCAGAAGGCAACGGGCCGGATGCGGTGCTGCACTTCGCCGCCGACAGCGATGCGCTCATCGTGCGCGGGCTGGTGGCCATCCTGTTGAGCATGGTGGAAGGCAAGACGGCGCGCGAGATCATGGACATGGGCATCAAGGCCCGGCTGGAAAGCCTCGGCCTGCAGGAACACCTCACGCAACAGCGCGCCAATGGCCTGGCCAGCATGATCCAGCGCCTGCATCAGGAGGCCCGCAAGGTGGCCGAGGCCGCTTGAGATACGCCAAATTTCGCCTGTATATGACTTAACCGAAATCTGGTTAAACGGCTTTCTCTTGTGTTTTTTCGCGGCTCTCGGCTATAAGCTGACGCAAATCGGGGGACAAGCGGGAATCGGTCCGCGGTGCGGGCTTGCATTGTGGCGGCGCAGCATGTCGTGCAAGATCTGGCAGCGCTGAAAGCCGGGCAATCGCGCCGGGGCCGCCCACCTGAAGGAGCATTGCATGGCTGCGAAATCCTCCAGCAGGGGAAAATCCGGTGGCAAGCGCGGCAAGGCCGCAAAGACCACCGGCGCGAAAACCACCAAGACCACGCAACCTGCCGCCAGGCCAAACCATCCACCCGCCTTCACGCAAGAGGAAGAGCAACGCGCCCTGCGCGACATGCTTCTCATCCGCCGCTTCGAGGAAAAGGCCGGCCAGCTTTACGGCATGGGCCACATCGGCGGTTTCCTGCATCTCTACATTGGCCAGGAGGCGGTGGCCACCGGCATCTTCATGGCCCGCAGGCCACAGGACGACATCATCACCTCCTACCGCTGCCATGCCCAGGAGCTGCTGGCCGGGGCCGCGCCGAAGGCGGTGATGGCGGAGCTCACGGGCCGCGCCGCCGGCGTGTCGAAGGGCAAGGGCGGCTCCATGCACATGTTCCACAAGCCGGGGCATTTCTGGGGCGGGCATGGCATCGTCGGTGCGCAGGTGCCCATCGGCACCGGGCTGGCCTTCGCCGCCAAATACAATGGCGAGGACAGGGCCTGCTTCACCTTCTTCGGCGAAGGCGCGGCCAACCAGGGGCAGGTGTATGAAAGCTTCAACATGGCGGCGCTGTGGAAGCTGCCGGTGATCTACGTCATCGAGAACAACCGCTACGCCATGGGCACGGAGATCCACCGCGCCACGGCGAAATCGGAAGAGCTGTTCATGCGCGGCGCGTCTTTCGGCATCGATGGCGAGCAGGTGGACGGCATGGACGTGCGCGCGGTGAAGGATGCCGCGCAGCGCGCCCTGCAGCATGTGCTCTCCGGCAAGGGGCCGTTTATCCTGGAGATGCAGACCTACCGCTACCGCGGCCATTCCATGTCCGACCCGGCCAAGTATCGCTCCCGCGAGGAGGTGCAGAAGATGCGCCAGGAGCACGACCCTATCGAGCAGGTCAAGCGCCGCCTGCTGGAAGCGGGCTGGGCCACGGAAGAGGACATCAAGGCGGTGGATGCCGAGGTGCGCAAGATCGTCGCCGAGGCCGCCGACTTTGCCACCAGCGCCGAACAGCCACCGCAAGAGGAGCTGTGGCGCGATGTCTATGCACCGGTGGAAGACTGATGCGCACATCCGCCGCCTGCCGCTGGCGGCGCAGGGTTGAGGGGTAAACACGAAATGGCAGTCGTGGTTCGCATGCCGGCGCTGTCGCCCACCATGACCGAGGGCACGCTGGCGAAATGGCTGGTGCAGGAGGGCGAGGCCGTCTCGCCCGGCGCCATCATCGCCGAGGTGGAAACCGACAAGGCGGTGATGGAGTTGGAAACCGACGAGGAAGGCGTGCTGGCGAAGATCCTCGTCGATGAAGGCGCGCAAGGGGTGAAGGTAGGCACACCCATCGCCGTGATTGCCGAGGAGGGCGAGGAGTTCGACCTTGAGGCCCTGCTGGCCGAATCCGGCGGCGCGGCAGCGGCCAGCGACGCCGTAACAGGGCAGGAAGAGGCGCCTGCTGCCGCCACACAAGACATCGCCGCGCAAGACACCGCGCAGGATGTCGCCAGCCCGGCAGTGCATGTGGGCTCCGCCGCCATGCCGGACGAGGACGATGCCGAGGCCTATGCCTTGAACGGCGCGCCCGACCCGGCCCGCAACCTCTCCATCACGCCACCCGCCGAGGCCGACCCGGCGCTGCCGGAAGGCACCGAATTCGTCGAGCAGACGGTGCGCGAGGCCCTGCGCGATGCCATGGCCGAGGAAATGCGCCGCGATGAACGCGTCTTCCTGATGGGCGAGGAAGTGGCCGAATATCAGGGGGCCTACAAGGTCAGCCAGGGGCTGCTGGAAGAGTTCGGCCCGCAGCGCGTGGTAGACACGCCGATTACCGAATATGGCTTCGCCGGGCTGGGCATTGGCGCCGCCTTCGAGGGCTTGCGGCCCATTGTCGAGTTCATGACCTTCAACTTCGCCATGCAGGCCATCGACGCCATCATCAACTCCGCCGCCAAGCAGCGCTACATGTCCGGCGGCGAGGTGAGCGTGCCCATCGTCTTTCGCGGCCCCAACGGCCCGGCGGCGCGTGTGGCCGGCCAGCACAGCCAGGATTATGCCGCTTGGTATGCCCATATTCCGGGGTTGAAGGTGGTCATGCCCTACTCCGCGGCGGATGCGAAGGGCCTGCTGAAGGCCGCCATTCGCGATCCCGATCCGGTCATCTTCCTGGAAAACGAGATTCTCTACGGCCACAGTTTTCCGGTGCCACAGGTGGAGGATTACGTGCTGCCCATTGGCCGCGCACGGCTGGCGCGGGCAGGCTCCGACGTTACCATCGTCTCCTACGGCATGGGCATGCACTACGCCCTGCAGGCGGCGGATGCGCTGGCGCAGGACGGCATCTCCGCGGAGGTCATCGACCTGCGATCCCTGCGCCCGCTGGACATGCCCGCCGTCATCCGCAGCCTGAAGAAGACCAACCGGCTGATCACCGTGGAAGAGGCCTGGCCGGTGTGTTCCATCGGCGCGGAGATCTGCCGCCGCGTGATGGCCGAGGCCTTCGACTGGCTGGATGCGCCGGTGCTGACGGTGAACGCCAGGGACGTGGTGCTGCCCTACGCCGCCAATCTGGAAAAGATGGCCCTGCCGACGGTGGAGGAAGTCGTCGCCGCCGCAAGGCAGGTGCTGTATCGCTGATTTTCAGGGGAACCCGCGACCATGCCCATAGCCATTCTCATGCCGGCGCTGTCGCCCACCATGACCGAGGGCAAGATCGCCCGCTGGCTGAAACAGGAAGGCGAGGCGGTGAATGCCGGCGACATCATCGCCGAGATCGAGACCGACAAGGCGGTGATGGAGCTGGAAGCCACCGACGAAGGCACGCTGGCGAAGATCGCTGTGCCGGAGGGCAGCGAGGGCGTGCCGGTGAATGCCGTCATCGCCATTCTCGCCGAGGACGGCGAGGACGTCGCCGAAGTGGCGCAAATCGACCCTGCCACGCTGGCCCCGGCGGGCGTATCGGCAGCTTCCGCTGCCGCGGCTTCCGATGGAGGTGAAGCGGCAAGGCCTGCCGGGCAGCCCCAGGCGGCCACCCCGCCATCGCCCACGGCCAGCACGCCTTCACCAGCCGCTGCCACCACATCACCGCCGCCCGCCACCCTGGCGGCATCTCCGGCTGCCGCCCGGCCCGCCGCAGGCGGCGCGGCGGGGCGCATCTTCGCCTCGCCCCTGGCCAGGCGGCTGGCCCGCGAGCATGGCCTGGATCTGGCGCTGATCTCCGGCTCCGGCCCGCGCGGGCGCATCGTCAAGGCTGATGTGGAGGCCGCCCTTGCCGCCGGAGTGGGCCGCACCGCAGCACCCGCCGCCACGGGCATGGCCGCCGGCATGAGTGATGCAGAGGTGCTGGCGCTGTACCCGCAGGGCAGCTACGAGGTGCAGCCCATCGATTCCATGCGCAAGGCCATTGCCGGGCGCCTCACCCTGTCGAAGCAGACAGTGCCGCATTTCTACCTCACTGTCGATTGCCTCATCGACCGCTTGCTGGAAGTGCGCAAGGCCATCAACGCCGAAGCCCCGCAAGGCGAGGATGGCAAACCGCTGTGGCGGCTGTCGGTGAACGATTTCGTCATCAAGGCCTGGGCGCTGGCGCTGAAGAAGGTGCCCGAGGCCAACACCACCTGGACGAACGGTGGCATGCTGCAACATCATCAGGTGGACGTATCGGTGGCCGTGGCCATCGAGGGCGGGCTGATCACGCCCATCATCCGCGCCGCCGATGCCCTGCCACTGCACGACATTTCCGCCACCATGAAGGATCTTGCCAGCCGCGCCCGCGCCCGGCGGCTGAAGCCGGAGGAATACCAGGGCGGCACCACCAGCATTTCCAATCTCGGCATGTTCGGCATCCGCCAGTTCGCCGCCGTCATCAACCCGCCACAGGCCACCATCCTGGCCGTGGGCGAGGGCAGGCAGCGGGTGGTGGCCGAAGATGGCCAGCCGGTGGTGCGCACGGTCATGACGGTAACATTGTCCGCCGATCATCGTGCCGTGGACGGCGCAGTGGCCGCGCAGGCGCTCACCGCCTTCCGCCGCTACATCGAGGAACCGGCGCTGATGCTGATGGAAGGCTGAACACGCAGCGACATGCACGCACCATATCCAATAGCGTCATGCCCGGGCTTGACCCGGGCATCCAGCCACAGCCAACCATGACCGCACACGTGTGTAGCGCTGGATTGCCGGGTCAGGCCCGGCATTGACGGACAAACAGGATCCGGGAGATGCGGGCCACGATGGTGTGCCATGCACTTACCGGGGAAAACGGCAAGGGGGAGCCACGCTCCATGACCGACAAGCAGACATTCGACCTCATCGTCATCGGTGCCGGGCCGGGGGGTTATGTGGCCGCCATTCGTGCCGCACAGCTCGGCATGAAAACGGCCATCGTCGAAGCAAAACACCTCGGCGGCATCTGCCTGAACTGGGGCTGCATCCCCACCAAGGCGCTGCTGCGCTCCGCGGAGGTGCTGCACCTGGCCCGCCACGCGAAGGACTTCGGCCTGAAGATCGACGAGGCGGGCATCGATTTCCCCGCCATCATCAAGCGCTCCCGCCGGGTGTCCGCGCGCCTTAGCAAGGGCGTGGAACACCTGATGAAGAAAAACAACATCACCATCATCAACGGCTGGGGCAGGTTGCTGGGCAAGGGGCGCGTGGGCGTGGAGGCCGACGGCAAGGCCGTGGCCGAATTGCAGGCAAAGCACATCATCATCGCCACTGGTGCGCGCCCGCGGGCGCTACCCGGGCTGGAGCCGGACGGCAAGCTGGTGTGGAGCTACTTCGATGCGCTCAACCCCGACCGGCTGCCGCGCTCGCTGCTGGTCATCGGTTCCGGCGCCATCGGCATCGAGTTCGCCAGCTTCTATCATGCCATGGGCGCGGAGGTTACGGTGGTGGAAATCGCCGAGCGCATCATGCCGGCAGAAGACGCCGAAGTCTCCGACTTCGCCCGCAAGGTGATGGCCAAGCAGGGTATCAAATTCATGCTCGGCGCGAAGGTGGAGGAGCTGAAGAAGGGGCAGGAGACAGTTACCGCCATCATCGACGACGGCAAGGAGAAGCACGAGATCACCGTGGAGCGCGTGCTGGCCGCCACCGGCGTAGTGGCCAACGTGGAGAACATCGGGCTGGAAGAGGCCGGGGTGCGCATCAAGGATGGCGTGATCGCCATCAATGAATGGATGCAGACCTCCGCATCAGGCGTATATGCCATCGGTGATGTCGCCGGCGCGCCGATGCTGGCCCACAAGGCCAGCCACGAGGCCGTCATCTGCGTGGAGAAGATCGCCGGCGTGAAGGGTGTGCACCCGATGAACCGCGCGCACATTCCCGCCTGCACCTATTGCCACCCGCAGGTGGCCAGCGTCGGTCTGACCGAGCAGCAGGCGAAGGACAAGGGCCTGAAGGTGAAGGTGGGGCGCTTTCCGCTGATTGCCAACGGCAAGGCCATCGCGCTGGGCGACACGGACGGCTTCGTGAAGACCATCTTCGATGCGAAGACCGGCGAGTTGTTGGGCGCGCACATGGTCGGCCCGGAGGTAACGGAGATGATCCAGGGCTATGTGGTGGGCATGACGCTGGAAACCACCGAGGCGGAGCTGATGCACACCATCTTCCCGCACCCGACCATTTCCGAGAGCATGCACGAATCCGTGCTCGCCGCCTTCGGCCACCCCCTGCACATCTGATGCGCAGCTCCATCCCCTGTCATGCAGAACGGCCCGGAAGCATGGGACTTCCGGGCCATTTGAGTCATTCGGGCCGATGTGTCAGCCGCGGCTTATTCCTCGTTGCCATGCAGCGGCGAGATCAGCGCCGTCAACATCTGCGCGATCTGCGGATTCTGCCAATTGCGCGCGCCATAGGCGACGAAGGCCAGCGTGCCGTCCGGGTTCAGCACGTAGGTAACCGGCAGGTGCAGCGCGCCCCAGCTTTCCGCCACGTTCTCGCCATCGTCCAGCAACACCGGCATCTGAACGCCCTTTTCCTTCAGGAAGGCGCGCACCTTTTCCGCATCGCCGCCGATGTGCACGCTCAGCACCGCCACGTCCATGCCTTTCATCTTCTGCCACAGCTTCTGCAGTGTCGGCATTTCCGCGCGGCAGGCCGGGCAGGCCGTGGACCAGAAATTCACCACCACCACCTTGCCGCGCAGGCTGGACAGCCGCACCGGCTTGCCGGTGTTGACATCTTTCAGCGTGAAGTTCAGCGGTGCGGCCTTGTGGCCCAGCGGTGTCATCAGCATGCTCTTAGGCTGCGTCTCGGCGGACATGTTGCCCACCTGCGCCAGCGCGCCTGCCGCGCCGCCCGTCAGCAGGGCTGCCGCCATCGCCGCGCCCAGCAGCCGCCGCGTGAAGCCCTTGTTGCCCGTCATCATCTTGCTGGCTGTCATCTTCGTCATCCTCTCTTATCCCATATGCCAGGTCGCTTCTGTCCGCCATTGGCGGCGATTCACATCAGGAAGCGCGAATATGATAACATTCTCATATAAGCAGCACTTGATATACGTCATCTTGAATATGTTTTTCAGGGAAAAAGGCGCGGTCAGGTGTCGCACCCACAGGCGCCGCCCGCGCAGCCGAATGTCTTGCCGCTGGCGTGGGGTGGGGTGGCGCCTTGCAGTGGGTTTGGCCCACCCGCCGCCCAGGCCAGCAGTTGCGCGTAATGCAGCAGCGGCAGCTTCGCCTGCGCGGCCAGGTTTTGCAGGCAGCCGAAATTGGCGCTGGCAATGACCTGCACGCCGGGCTGTTGCAGATGCCCCAGCTTGCGCGCCGCCAGCGTGTGCGCCACGTCCGGCTCCAGCACCGCGTTGGCCCCGCCCGCGCCGCAGCATATGTGCGCCTCCGCCGGCTCCACCACCGCGAAACCCGCCTGCTGCAACAGTTGCCGGGGCTTTTCCGCCAGGCGCAGGTGATGCGTCAGCGAGCACGGCGCATGCCAGGCCACCGTCAGGGGCTTCGGCGCGCGCCACTCCGGTGCTTCAGGCAGCGTGGCAAGCAGTTCCGACAACTCGAAGGCATTCTCCGCCAGCCGCGCCGCCGTTGCGGCCAGCTGCGC
>JAJRRZ010000005.1 GCA_024279045.1 Alphaproteobacteria bacterium | reverse complement strand
TGCTGAAAGACGAAATGAAGAATCGGCAAGCATGTTCAGCCATGAACAGCCTGTTTCCAGCGCTGGCAGGCGTCCTTCAGAGCCTCCAGCCGGGCCATCAGGTCAAGCCGCGCATCGCGCAGATCTTCCTCCGACGCGGCTACATGCAGCAACTCCTCCAGCCAAGCCGCGGCATCGGCCAGCGGAAACGCGCCAATGGCCCGTGCTGCTCCCTTCAGCCGGTGCACGGCCTGCCGCTGCGCCGCGGCATCTCCAGTCAGCCGGAAGGCACGCACCTCCGAGCAGAACAGATTCAGCAGCTCTTCCGTCAATTGCGGCTCGCCCATGGTGTAGCGCTCCAGGTGGGCGAAATCGATGAAATCCGCCAGATGGAACGCCGCGCCACCGTCCTTGCATACCTTCCTTGCCGGCATCGACATGGCACATCCTCACCAATCATTTGCCGCATCCACACACGACGCGACAGCAAGCCATATCGCCATTTCACCACGAGATGATGAACGAGGCGTGAATGCCACTGGCAGACACTGTTCACGCGGCAAGGCAGCGCCGCACCCCGAATGACATCACGCACATTGACTCACGCCCCACAATACCGTTCCATGGCCGTTAACCATTTATATACTAACAACACCACCCCGGCGTTGCAACAAGATAATAATACAGTTGGGAAAAGGGGGCTTGCGCCATCAGCCTGATGCCTGTGGGCGAAGCCCGGCGCCAGCGCGGGCATTGCGGCATGGGTTACGGCATGTTTGCTGCCCCCTTGGCATGGCCACGGCACGGAACGATCAGGGACACACTACGATGGCTCAGCCGAACAACCAGCCAGGCACACCGGCGCAACAGCATACAGCCACGCAAACGCAGCAGCCGGCCCCCGCCATGCATGCGGCGCGGCGCGGCGCGGCCAACCAGAACGACGCCGCCACCGCCGCACTCATCGCCCGACTGCATCAACGTCCGCCGGCCACACCACTGATGCTGGCCCTGATAGCCAGCGTGGCATGGACATTGCTGGCAGCATTCATTTACGTGCCGCAGATCACAACCCTGCCCGAGCCTGCTGGCCCACAGGGGCTGACATTCATCGCCCAGGCACTCGCCATATGGCTGATGCCCATCGTCCTGGCATGGAGCGCAGCAGCCTTGTTTCGCCGGGCACAACACATGCGGCTGGTTTCGGAAACGCTGACACAGGTAACCCTGAACCTGACCCAGACGCCCGTCAGCGGCGAGGCCGAACGCGTGCAGCAGGCAGGCGCTACCCTGCAGGCAGAGATTGGCCAGCTTCTGGAGAGGCTGGAACGCACAGTGGAACGGGCACACAAGGTGCATCAGGCTGCACAACAGGAAGTAGGCGCTATCGAGCACGCCCTGGGCGAGAGCGAAGACCGCATCAATGCGTTGATGACTGGATTGGCCGCGCAGCGCCAGACATTGACGGAAATCGGCCAGGCGCTGCATCAGGAAACCATGCCGTTGCTCCAGCAACTGGACGAGAGCACCAGGCGGCTGGAACACAGCGCCGAAACCGCCACCGGCAAGCTGGCACAGGTGGAAGCCACCTTGCGCGCCTCCGCGAGCAACGTCCTCGACACTTTGGAGAAAGCCGCCACCAGGGCGCAAGCCGGCACCCAGGCACTGCAGGAAGAAACCGCCCGACTGGAAAGTCTGGCTGCCTCGCTGCTTGATGGCCGTGATCAGGTAGCCACCCTGTTTGCCGATCAGGGCAGCTCGCTCGAAGCATCGCTGGCCACCATCCGCGAACAGCAACAGGCGCTGCAGGAAGAAATTGCCGCCCTGCAAGCGCAGATTGCCGAGGCTGCCAGCCAGGCGCGCGAAATGCTGGCCGAGACCGGCGAAACCACCACACAGGCCATCAGTCAGGCCGCCAGCCACACGGTGGAAACCCTTCAGGGTGCGACGGCGCAGGCCATCGAAACCATCAAGACCACCAGCCAGGGCAACAGGGAGCTGTTGCAACGCTCGGCCAGCGAGACTGCTGCCGCCATGCAGGCCGCGGTGGAAAACGCCGGAGGCAAGGTGGCCGAACTGTCGCAATCGCTCAATGAAAGCATCTCCCAGGCCACGCAGGCCACCACCCAGGTGCTGCAGGAGGCGGGCAAGGCCATCG
>JAJRRZ010000070.1 GCA_024279045.1 Alphaproteobacteria bacterium | reverse complement strand
GGTGTCGGCCACAAATACTTTTCTTCAGGAAAAATGATGCGTTGTGCCGGCTTGCGGCGGCGCTGCGCCGGCACAACAACATTTTTGCCTGAGGAAAATTGCAAGGCTTTGCGCCATTACGACGCAAAGCCTTGCAATTTCTGCTGCATCAAGTTGCGTATTTTTCCTGTTCATGCATTGCCTTGTGAATAGTTCACGCTCGACTATTTCACCGCGCGCAGGATGGTGGCCAGCGAGGGAAACACGCCCGGCGCGGCGCAGATGATGTCGCCGGTGGCGAGCATGTCGCCCTTGTTGTCCAGCTCTTCCACCATGCCGCCAGCCTCGCGTACCATCAGGATGCCGGCGGCGATGTCCCAGGCCTTCAGCCCGCGCTCCCAGTAGCCATCGAAGCGTCCGGCGGCGACCCAGCAGAAATCCAGCGATGCCGCGCCATAGCGCCGCAGCCCCGCGACCTGCTCCTGCACCACCGCCAGCTCGCGGCGGAAACGCGCCAGATCGGCCCGGCCCCGGTGCGGGCAGCCGTTGACGATGACCGCCTGGCTCAGCCCCTTGCGCGCCGAGCAGCGGATGCGCCGGTTGTTCAGCAGCGCACCGCGGCCCTTCTCGGCGGTGAACATCTCGTCGGCAACGGGATTGTAGATAAGCGAGGCAATGATCTCCTCGCCCTTCTTCAGGGCGATGGACATGGCGAAATGCGGGATGCCGTGGATGAAATTGGTGGTGCCGTCGATGGGGTCGATGATCCAGAAATGCTCGCCATCGCCGGGCACGTCCTCGCCTTCCTCCAGGATGAAGCCCCAGGACGGGCGCGCCTTGCGCAATTCCTCGAAGAGGATTTCCTCGGTGCGGCGATCGGCCCGGGTTACGAAATCCGCCGGGCCTTTCTGCGATACCTGAAGCTGTTCCACTTCGCCGAAGTCGCGCAGCAGCGGGCGCGCCGCCTTGCGCGCGGCCTTCAGCATGATGTTCATGGTGGCGGAGTTGGGCATGGCGGCTGCTCAGCTCTCCGCGCGCTTGACGTAAGAGAGATCCTCGGTGTTGACGACGATCTTCTCGCCGGCGGAGATGAACGGTGGCACCATTACCTTCACGCCGTTTTCCAGCACCGCCGGCTTGTAGGAGCTGGCCGCCGTCTGGCCCTTCACCACCGGTTCTGCCTCCGTTACTTCCAGCGTAACGTGCAGCGGCAGCTTCACGCCCAGCGGCGTGCCCTCGTGGCTTTCCACGGTTACCATCATGCCATCCTGCAGGAAGGCGGCGCGATCGCCGAGGAAATCCTTCGGCAGCTCGATCTGATCATAGGTATCCATGTCCATGAACACCAGCATGCCGTCCTGCTCGTAAAGGAACTGGTAGTCCTTCTGCTCCAGCCGCACGCGCTCCACGCTTTCCGTGGCGCGGAAGCGTTCGTTGAGCTTGGTGTTGCCGGTAACGGACTTCATTTCCACCTGGGCAAAGGCCCCGCCCTTGCCGGGCTTCACGTGCTCGGTCTTCGTTACCACCCACAGCTCGCCCTTGTGCATCAGCACGTTGCCGGGCTTTATTTCGTTACCCTGGATTTTCATCGTGTCCTCGTCGTCATGACATGAAAAATTGCCGGCTGGATGCAAGGCGCGCCTCCCGGAAGGCCGGAAGGCGCGCGGATTGTTCCCGCTGGTGCGTCATGCGGAGTGGCAGAGTGCAACCCCGCTCGCCGCGCCATCACTTGCCGGGCTTGCCGCCCTTGGGCAGCAGGCCCTCGCGCTGCAGCTTCTTGCGCAGCAGCTTGCGCGCACGGCGCACGGCCTCGGCCTTTTCGCGCTTGCGGCGCTGGGAAGGCTTCTCGTAGAAGGCGCGCAGCTTCATCTCGCGGAAGATGCCCTCGCGCTGCATCTTCTTCTTCAGCGCCTTCAGCGCCTGATCGATGTTGTTTTCGCGAACGTCGACCTTTACCACTTCTCTTCACCGTCCTTTCGGTTGTGGGTCATTGGGTCTGCATGTGCCAGTGGCCTGCAACATTGGCTGCATCGTGTCCGTCATTGGCACAAACAATACCGTTCGGGGAAAGCCTCCCCGCTAGGCTTGGCGCCGACATACCAGAAAGCAGGCGTGCTGCCAAGGGGCGGGAGGCGAAACGGGGGCAAATCAGGATGGCGTTGGGTGCATTGCTCTGCGCACGGGGAAGACGGTTGCCGGCAGGGCATGCCAGGGCCTGCCACACTGGCAGAAATGAACAGGTGCAACGTGTGCCCGTGCGTGCGGGAGATTGATGTGGCAAACGGTTGGGAAGAAAGACGCAACAGGTCTTTCCAGAAAGTGGGGGGATGAAAGACCCATGCACGCCAACATCAAGCATGATGCATGGTGGTGGAGCCGAGGGGAGTCGAACCCCTGACCTCAGCAGTGCGATTGCTGCGCTCTCCCAACTGAGCTACGGCCCCGGCCAAGGCGGCATGCCAACGCTGGCGTGCCGAATGCCAGTTCATCTAGGCCGGGCGGCACGGGGTGTCAAGCACGATGCGCAGGCGTATGGGCGCGATGTGGCATGGGGCATGTGCGCGCCTTGCAAGGGGCGGCGTGCGGGGCTACATCTGAGGACAAGCGGGGAAGCAATACCAACCTCTTGACGCACGGAGCAAACATCGTGGGCGGCAATCCGTTCCTGTGGCTGATCATCACGGTGCTGGACATCTACCTGTGGATCATCATCATCTGGGTAGTGGCCAGCTGGCTGGTGGCGTTCAACGTCATCAACCCGCACAATCAGTTCATCCGCACCATCCTGCATGCGCTGTCGCAACTGACCGAGCCGGTGATGCGCCCCATTCGCCGCGTGCTGCCGGATCTCGGCGGACTGGACCTGTCGCCAATGGTGGCGATCATCGGCATCATCTTCCTGCAGAAGTTCATCGTCTGGCTGTATTTCAATTATCTGGCCTGAGCATGGCGACAAGCGAAGCGCAGAACGGCTTCTGGCAGGCACGCGAGGATGGCGTGCTGCTGCTGGTGCGCGCGCAGCCGGGGGCGCGGCGCATCGGCATCAGCGGCCTGCGCGAGACGGAGCAGGGCATGGCGCTGGTCGTGGGCGTGAGCGAGGCGCCGGAGAAGGGCAGGGCCAACAAGGCCATCATGGCGGCGCTGGCGAAGGCGTTGGGCGTGGCGAAATCGGCGCTGGAGCTGAGGCGTGGGGAAACGGCGCGGCTGAAGCTGGTGCATGTTGCAGGGGAGCCGCGCGCGCTGGCGCGGCGGTTGATGGAGCTGGTGGAGGAGAAGGGGGCATGAGCGATATCGTGCAGGACGGCATCATCGACGGCAAGGCGCTGGCCGCGCGAGTGCAGGAGAAGGTCTCCGCCGCGGTGGCGGAGCTGAAGGCGCGGCATGGCTTTGTTCCGGGGCTGGCGGTAGTGCTGGTGGGAGAGGATCCGGCCTCGCGGGTGTATGTGCGCAACAAGGGCAGGCGCACGACGGAAGCGGGGATGAAGTCGTTCGAATACCAGCTGCCGGCAGACACGACGGAAGAGCAGCTGCTGGCGCGCATTGCCGAGCTGAATGCCTCGCGGGAGGTGCACGGCATTCTGGTGCAGTTGCCGCTGCCGAAGCACATTGACGCGGCGAAGGTGATCGACGCCATCGACCCGGACAAGGACGTGGACGGCTTTCATGTGATCAATGCCGGGCGGTTGGCGGTGGGCAAGCCAGGGCTAGTGCCGTGCACGCCGCTGGGCTGCGTGCTGCTGGCAAAGCAGGCACGGGCCGACCTGAGCGGGCTGGAGGCGGTAATCATCGGACGCTCGAACATTGTCGGCAAGCCGCTGGCGCAATTGTTGCTGAACGAGAATTGCACGGTTATCATCGCGCATTCGCGCACACGTGATCTGCCGGCGGTGGCGCGCCGCGCCGATGTGCTGGTGGCGGCGGTGGGCAGGCCCGGGCTGGTGAAGGGCGACTGGGTGAAGGAAGGCGCGATTGTCATCGACGTTGGCATCAACCGCGTGGAAGGCGATGATGGCAAGGCGCGACTGGTGGGAGATGTGGCCTTCGCGGAAGCGCGCCAGCGGGCAGCGGCCATCACGCCGGTGCCGGGTGGCGTGGGGCCAATGACGATTGCCATGCTGTTGGTCAACACCATGCGCGCGGCCTGTGCGCAGCATGATGTGATGGTGCCGGAGGTGTTGGCGGGCATATAGGCTTGTGGGCTTGCGGGCTGGCAGGCTTGGGGGATTTCAGTGCCTCGGCACTGGTGCATGGCTGCCATGGGTATGCATTTGGCATAATTGACAGATGGGGCCGATCGTGATTTGTGCGCCGGGCATGTCGCCAACGGCTCGCCTGAGGGCGGGCCAAAACGACGGAAACATACATGGCTGCTGGCAGTAATGCATCAGGCAGTTCCCTGGCTGCGCCGGAGACGGAGGCCTTGCGCCTGCTGGCGCTGGAGATTGCCGCTCAGGCTGGCGCGGACGAGGCCGAACAGCGGCTGATCAGCGCCGCCGCGCCATTGCTGGGCGTGCTGTTTCGGCGCTTCCTTTCCCATGACATCCAGGCCCTGGACTGGGCCGATCGCGACCGGTTCGTCATTTCTCCGTCGCTGCAGCCGCTGGCCTGTGCCTTGCTGCGCCTGCTGGGCCGAGATGCCGTTGAGCAGGCCGACGGCAACGGTGGCAAGGCAGACAATGGCGATGCTGGAGTGGAAACAAGGCAAGCTGCTGCTGATGGCGGGGCGGCGAAACAGTCATCATCAGCCGATGGTGTACCTGTGGCGGATGGTGTGGCGTGCGGCCTGACACCGCGCGGATTGGATCTGCCGTTGACTCTGCCGGGGCATGGGCTGGCGGCGGCGGTGGGCATGGCGCTGGCGGCCCGATTGTTGCGCCAGCGTTTCGGGCCGGAGATATTCGGCCATGCCACGTGGGTGCTCATCGATGATCGCGACGTGGAGCCCGGCGTGGCTCAGGAGAGCATTGCCATTGCGCCGTGGCTGTCTCCGCAGCGGCTGGTGGTATTGCATCTGACAGCGGTGCATGGGGATGGTTCGGAAAATGTGCGGCAGCGTTGCCCGAATCATCTGGCCCGCTTTGCGGCAGCGGGCTGGCATGTGCAGCAGGCCCGCGCTGATGACGAGGAGAGCATCGCCGAAGCATTGAAGCAGGCTCTGGAAGGGCAGGAAGGTGCTGACGAGGATGGCGCGCGCCCCGCTTATGTGGCGGTGGAATATCCAGCCGGGCAAGGTATTGCGGATGTTGCCGCATTGCGCGGCAGATTGGGCTGGCACGAATTGGCGGCGGGCGAGGTGCCCGGCGAGGTGCGCGACGAGTGGCGGCTGGCCGGACTGAAGGGCCGCAAGGCGCGCAAGGTCTGGCAGCAACGGGTGGAAGAACTGGACGAGGCAGACCGTCAGGCGCTGGCGCGCTGGTTGGAGCAGCCGTTGGCGGAAAATTTTCGCCAGCATATTCGTGCTTTGCGTGTTGCCTTGGCCGAACAGGCGTTGCCGCATGATCTGCGGGCCATGCTGAAGCCCCTGCTGGAGCGCAGTCTGCCGGACTTGCCTGATATGGTGGTGTTGGCCTCATTGCATGCCGATCTGCCCGATGCCGAAAAACTGCCGGAGGTGGAGAATGCCGAGGCTCCGGCAACAGGTATGAGGCAAGGACAGGAACAGGCAACGCCGGTGCTGGATGTGGGGCTGCGGCCCATGGCGCTGGCGGCGCTGCTGACAGGCATTGCGGCGCATGGCGGGTTGCGCCCGGTGGGGGTGGTGCGAGGCCAGCAGCTGGCGCCGATGTTGCCCATGCTTGGCGAAGCTGCGCGGGCGGGGCTGGCGTTTGGCCTGTGCGTGTTGGATATGGCTGGTTGCCAGCATATGCCGGCGGAAGCGCTGCCGGAGGAAGTGGAAGTCCTGTTTCCGGCGGATGCGGTGGAAATGGTGGAATGCTGGCAGTTGTGCATGCAGTAGCCTGAAAGGCCTGTGGTGATGTTCTTGCCGGAGGGGCAGGCGCCGGCGCTGCGCAACAGTGTGGAGAAGGTCAACCTGTGCGCATTGGGCGGCTATGAGCTTTACAGTGCGCAGGAGACTCCGCGGGCGGTGATTTTCGCTGCCGGTCAGCCGCTGGCCGCGGCGCTGGAAGCGGCTCAGGTGCTGGAGCAGGGTGGCGTGCCGGTGCGGCTGGTGTCGCTGCCTGCGCCGCGCCGGCTGTTGCGCCAGGAGGAGGAGCGCCGCGAACGCATCATCGGCGCGGAAGAAACACGTGTGCTGGCCGCACCGCACATGGTGGCGCGGCTGTGGGCGCCGATGCTGTGCGAGGATGGCGTTGTCGGTCCCTGTGATGCGCGGGGCAGGCTGCTGGACACGCAGGCGCTGGCCACGCTCATTCGCCGCCAGATTCGCGCCGGGCTGGATGCCACTTTGCTGGACACGGCGCGGCAGAGTGATGAAG
This sequence comes from Alphaproteobacteria bacterium, assembly GCA_024279045.1. Classification (GTDB taxonomy): domain Bacteria; phylum Pseudomonadota; class Alphaproteobacteria; order Rhizobiales; family Aestuariivirgaceae; genus Thermopetrobacter. The sequence continues at coordinate 2,896 of JAJRRZ010000070.1, read as the reverse complement.
ATGCCGTGCGGAATGGCGCGGCGGAGGATGAATGATGCAGCAGGAAACCTCGCCCTTGCGCGCTTTCCTGATCTTGCCGCCAGAGAGCGTTGCTTCACATGCCGTGGAGTGCCTGGAGGCATTTCATGCGGCAGCCGATGCCGCCAGTCTGCTGCTGCCTGCGCCAGATACGGTGCGGGAGATGCAGGATGTGCTGTTTGCCCTGACGCGTCGCGCGCAGGAACTGGGACTGGCGGTGCTGGTGGATGGCGGCAGGCCGGATGATGGAAGGTCTGCCATGCATGCATTGGGGGTTGACGGGATACATTTGCATGATGGTGATGCCCGGCACGTGGCCAGTCTGCGGCGTGAGCTGGGCAAGGAATACATCATTGGCGTCTGCTGTCCCACGCAGCGCCATTCGGCCATGGAGCTGGGCGAGGCGGGGGCGGATTATCTGGGTATTGATCAGCGCCTGGAAGCACGTGGCGAGAATCTGTTGGCCTGGTGGGCGGAGATGTTCACCGTGCCGGTGGTGGCGATGCATGTGGCCATTCCGGCGGAGTTGCCCGCCCTGGTGCGGCTGGGGGCGGATTTTGCCGTGCCGGGGCCGCATATGTGGGAAGATCCCGCACAGGCCGCCGAGCTGGCCGAGGCCTGGCGGGAAAATCTGCAACAAGGCCAACAAGGGCATGGCGTGGCGCAAAAAAGTGGCTAAATAAGACAGCCGACAGATTCGCCCTTGCGCGGGAATGAGTATCTTGCCCAGATCTTCCGTCAGATTGTCCTTCCCTGCTGTTGTGGCAGGTTTGCTGCTGGTGGCTGGCGGCCCTTCCGTGCCGTTGTCCCCGGCGCAGGCGCAGAATGGCCTGGACAGCGTGCGGCAGGAACAGCCCGCCCAGGCAGAAACACCGGAGACGCTGGCGCGTGATTTCCGCGAGGCAGTGGCGTTATATCAGGCCGGGCGGTATGAAGAGGCCTTCAAGCTGGCGCAAGAGCTGGCGGAGGCAGGCTACCTGGAGGCGCAAGCCATGCTCGGCGTGTGTTACGAGCAGGGCAAGGGCGTGGCGCGTGATGTGCAGCAGGCGGCGAAATGGTTCGAACGCGCCGCTACCGGCGGACATGCCGGGGCGATGTTTGCGCTGGCGATGCTGTATCTGGATGGCCGGCTAGGCAGAAAGGATGTCGACAAGGCGCGCTACTGGCTTGAGCAGGCAGCGCAGCGTGGCATGGCCGAGGCACAATACAACGTGGCGCTGCTGCATACTGGTGTTTCCGGCGCGCAACCGGACTGGGAGAAGGCTGCCTACTGGTTCCGTAAGGCGGCTGAACATGGCTATGCACTGGCGCAATACAATCTGGGGGTATTGTATCTCAGCGGCAAGGGCGTGGCGCGGAACTTCCATGAAGCCTCGGAATGGTTCAAGCGCGCGGCGCTGGCCGGGTTGCCACAGGGGGCGACGGAATACGGCCTGCTGGTGTTCCGCGGCGATGGCGTGCAGAAAAGCGAGCCGGTGGGGGCAAGCTGGTTGCGCTATGCGGCGCGCGCGGGACATGCACCGGCCATGCAGCGGCTGGCCAAGCTGTATGCCGTGGGCCGTGGTGTGCGCAAGGATGCCGTGCTGGCGGCGAAATGGTATCTGCTGGCGCGCCGGCGCGGGGCGCGTGATGCATGGCTGGATCTGTTCCTGAAGCATTTGCCGGCGGAGAAGATGGACAAGGCAAGGAAATTGGCTGCTGATTTCCGCCCCACGCAGATGCGCCCGATCAATCGCACCACGCCGCATGGCAAGGGGGAGATGCTCAGCCCGCCAAAGCGGCGCAACAGTAATGGCAAGACAGGTGGGGCGCTCCCCGGACGAAAGGGGGCTGCCGAGAAGCCTGGCGAAACGGAAAAATCCAATCGCTGATCAGCCCACAGCCTGGCCATCGTTGCGGCGGGCCAGCAGCATGTAGTTCACGTCCATGTCGTCCGGCGCCTTGTGCCAGGTGCCGGAAAGCGGACTGTAGGCCACGCCGCTGCGGTCGATTACCTGCATGCCGGCGGCATTCAGCCACTCTTCCAGCTCTTGCGGGGTGATGAACTTCTCCCATTGATGGGTGCCGCGTGGCAGCCAGCGCAGCACGTATTCCGCCCCGACGATGGCCATGAGGAAGGATTTCAGCGTGCGGTTGAGCGTGGCGCAGAACATCAGTCCGCCCGGCCTGGCCAGCGAGGCGCAGGTGTGCACGAAGCTGGACGGGTCGTTGACGTGTTCCAGCACCTCCATGTTCAGCACCATGTCGTATTGCTCGCCAGCCGCTGCTAGCTCCTCGGCGGTGGCGACGCGGTAGTCGATATCCACGCCCTGCTCCCGGGCATGCACCAGGGCGGTCTTGATGTTCTTCTCCGACGGGTCGATGCCGGTAACTTGTGCGCCCATTTTTGCCAGGGGCTCGCTGAGCAGGCCGCCGCCGCAGCCGATGTCCAGCAGGCGGGTGCCGCGCAGCGGCTGCTCGGCTTTCGGGTCGAGCTGGAAGGCGGCGCAAACATGATCGCGGATATAGGCCAGCCGCACGGGGTTGAACTTGTGCAGCACGCCGAACTTGCCGTCGGGATCCCACCACTGTTCGGCAATGGCGGAAAAGTGGGCGACTTCCTTTTCGTCCACGGAAGGGGCCTGTGCGGTGTTGGTGCTCATGGTGGCATCCTGCTTGCGGTATCTGGCCGACAGCAAAGCCACTGGCGGCACAAAAGGCAAGGGGGCGTTTCAGTTGGCGAGGCTTAGGCTCAGGCCCCATAAATTTTCACGCCATCTGTGGCGTTTATGCTTCATCTCAGCGCCCTTGCACCCTTGGAAATACCTTCAGGTATTACCTGCGGGCGCAAGAGCGCTGATATTTCGCCTAAACGCCACATCTGGCATGCCTCTTTATG
>JAJRRZ010000069.1 GCA_024279045.1 Alphaproteobacteria bacterium | reverse complement strand
TAGGGCAGGCCGGTCATTTCCGCCATTATGAAGCCGCCCGCTCCCATGATGGGCGGCATGAACATGCCGCCAAGCGAGGAGGCCGCCTCGATGCCGCCGGCAACATGGGGGCGGAAGCCGGCGCGTTTCATCAGCGGGATGGTGAAGGTGCCGGTGGAAACGGTATTGGCGATGGCGCTGCCGGAGATGGAACCAAACAGGCCGGAGGCCACCACCGCTACCTTGCCCGGCCCGCCGACGCGATGCCCTACCGCGGCCAGCGGAAAGTCGATGAAGAAACGCTGTGCACCGCTCTTATGAAGAAAGGCGCCGAAAATGACGAAAAGAATCACGTAGGTTGCCAGCACATTGGCCATGATGCCGAAGACGCCATCGCTCTTGTAGAATATGCTGGTGGCGACGTTGATGAAATCGTCTCCGGCGTGGGAAATGATGTCAGGCATGTAGGCGCCATAGACGCCGTAAAGCAGCATGATGGCGCCGAGAATGACAAATACGGTGCCAACCACGCGGCGGGCGATTTCGATGCCGATGAGCACACCGGCAACGGCGACCGCCTTGTCCAGCGGTGTTTCCATGCCGGTGCGGTAGTTGATGGCCTCGAAGTTCCACATCCAGTAGCCGATGGAACCGATGGCGACGACGATGAGCAGATAGTCGATGATACGCCCCCAGACTCCCGGCAGACGATAGACCAGCAGCACCAGCACGTAGGTGATGACGATATAGATGCCGCGATGATATTGCGTGGCAGCGGGCTCCATCACGGCAGCGTAGGCATAGAACAGCAGCAGGAACACGGCCAATGCATCGAAGATATGGCGCTCGATGGTGTTGAGCGCCTGCCAGCCGAGCTGGGATTCTTGCAGTTTCATGACCTTCTGGCCCGTTTGCTGCTGATCTGTCTTTCTGTTTCACGCGAGCAGGTTGCCCCGGAATGCCTCCGGTCAGGGAAGATCAGACAAGGGGAGAGAATGGCGAAGGAAAAGCGCACAGCTCTCCTTCGCCATCCCGGGTTCAGGCTCCATGAACCTTCACGGCATCCCGAAGCGGGAACACTGTCGGCACCTGAATTATTTCAGGATGCCCTTCTCGCGCCAGAACTTCTCCGCACCGGGATGCAGAGGGGTAACCACGCCTTGCAGGGCGGTTTCCGGCTTCATGGCCTTGAAGGTGGACTTCTGCTGACGCATGTAGGCCAGCCCCTCGTCGGTGTATATCAGCGAGAGCAGCTTGTAGACCACCTCTGCCGGCACGTCCTTGTTGGCCACCCACAGGGCGCCGTCCTGGAAGGTCTTCACATCACGATCAACACCCTTGTAGGTGCCAGCCGGGATGCTGACCTTCGTGAAGTTGGGATTCTGCTTCAGGAAGCCGCTTTCCTCGGCATCCTTGGCCACATCAACGAGGTCGATGTCGTTGGTCTGTGCGGCCATGATGACCGCGCCGCTGGGATAGGCAGTGAACACCCAGAAGGCATCGAGCTGATTGTTGCCGAAGGCCTGGGCGGCGTCGTTGTAGCCAAGGGCGTTGCGCTTCATCTTGTCCCAGATACCCAAATGGGAGAAGAACATTTCGGCATTGGCAAAGGCGCCGGAGCCGGCATTGCCGACGCCAACACGCTTGCCTTCAAGATCGCGGGCGCTCTTGATGCCGGAACCCTTGCGCACCACCAGCTGGGCCGCGGAACCATAGAGAATGGCCACGGCCATGACGTTTTCATACTTGTTGGGGTCGTTCTTCAGCTTGCCGAGGCGGCCTTGCAGCACGTGTCCGGCATGCACCACGCCGAAATGCGACTTGCCGGCATTGACCTTGCGCAGATTCTCCAGCGAACCGGCGGAAGACTGGGCCTTGATGCGGAATTCCTTGATTTCCTTCACCGGCCCGTAGGTCTGGATGGAGTTGGCGACGATCTGGAAAGTGCCGCCAGCCGGGCCACCACCGAAGATATACAGCTTGGAGGCCTGTGCCGAGGTGGGGGCGGCAACGCTGGCCGCTGCCATTGCAGTGGCGGCCAGCCCTCCGAGAATGAAGGACTTGCGGGTGAGTTTCATGGTCGGGATCCTCCCTTGCTTCTGGCCTGATACAGGGGATGCCGTGCCGACCTGGGGAACGTGTGCCGGGGCACGGCGCGCGGGATGTGCGGATGACGGCAGTCTCCCTTTCTGGCCGCATCGCACGGATGTTAGCTGAGCACATTTGCAGGGCCTTCTGCAAGGCGAAAAAACATGACCGAGGGGTCATGAGCGAGGTTGTGCTAGGGTCTGGACTCAATACCTGAGCACTCCCCATGGGCCTTTTGGCTTCATATCAGACGGTTTTTCGTTCTTGCCAATAGCTCCACTATTGCCTGCGAACGAAAAACCGTTGCTATTTTGCCAAAATGCCCATGAGAAGCACTCATTTATTGAGACCAGACTCTAGGCTCCGGACTCAATTGAGCCACCATGTTACGATTGCAGCTATGCAGATGGCGGCGAGGAAAGTTTTGGCCAGTTTGTCGTAGCGGGTTGCGATACGGCGAAAGTCCTTCAGACGGCAGAATGTGCGCT
>JAJRRZ010000068.1 GCA_024279045.1 Alphaproteobacteria bacterium | reverse complement strand
GCGTCGTAATGGCGCAAAGCCTTGCAATTTTCCTCAGGCAAAAATGTTGTTGTGCCGGCGCAGCGCCGCCGCAAGCCGGCACAACGCATCATTTTTCCTGAAGAAAAGTATTTGTGGCCGACACCGTCGGCCACAAAACTTGTCTTCACGATCGACTCATTCAGATCATTGAGAATGATGCATGCTCGATAGTGCAAACCTCTTCCGGCAAGGGGCCAAACACGGCACACCCCGCATGGCGTTCACACGGCATCCACCGCCTTTTGCATCAGGCCGTTGACGGTTTCGGCCACTGTCATCATCTCGTTGTTGCCCACCACGCCCAGCATGGCCTTTGCGTCCACCGCGGCCACTTCCACGCCGTTGTCCGTCTCGCGCACCACCACGTTGCACGGCAACAGCACGCCCAGATGCGGCTCCATCTGCAGCGCCTGGTGCGCATAGTTGGGGTTGCAGGCACCCAGGATTGTCTGCCGCGGCACATCCACATCCAGCTTTTTCTTCAAAGTGCCGGAAACGTCGATGGTCGTCAGCACGCCGAACCCCTGTTCCTTCAGCGCCTCGGTAACTTTCTCGATGGCCTCGTCGAATCCGCAATCAACCGTGCGTGCGTAATAGTAGCTCATTCCTGTTCTCCCTTGTGTTTGTCGGATATCCTGCATCGGGGCTGTTGCCATGGCCGCGAGGATAGCACGTCATGCCATATGGCGAACTCATCTTTCCGTAACATCATCAGCATTTTCGCCGCGCAGCAATGCCGCAATGCGCCGCCTCGCTTCCGGCAATACTTCTGCCTCGAACCATGGATTGCGCTTCAGCCAGGCATTGTTGCGCCAACTGGGATGCGGCATGGGAATCACTGGCGGTTCGCACTGCCGAAGTCCCGCGCGCCAGTGGCGCACCGTTTCCGTAAGGGTAGGGCGGCACACCTCGCCCATGTGCCAGCGCTGTGCATGCTGCCCCACCGCCAGCACCAACCGCACGCTGGGCAATGCCGCCATGATCCGCGCCCGCCAAGCCGGAGCGCATTCCTTGCGTGGCGGCAGGTCGGCTCCCTTGTCGTTCTGCCCCGGAAAACACAGCCCCATCGGCACGATGGCCACCCGCGCCGCATCGTAAAACGTTTCTTCGCTCATCCCCAGCCACGCCCGTAACCGCACGCCTGACGGATCGGTAAATGGCCGCCCGGAAGCATGCACCCGCACCCCCGGCGCCTGCCCGGCGATGAGAATGCGTGCCGTCGGCGACGCCTGAAACACCGGCCTCGGCGCATGCGGCAGCGGCGCGCCGAGCGGCTGCTCCACGCAGATGCGGCATGCCATGATGCGCTTGTGCAGCCTCTGCAATTCTTCCGCCATGGAGGCACTCGGCATGGTTTCTGAAAGCTTGCCGGTCATGGCGCAATTTTACGCCACGCCCAAAATGCGATTTAGGAATTTTCTGCCACATTGTCTGCCGTGTGTGGAGTGCAATGTGCAACATGGGCGAGGAAGCCGCATGCTGTGGCATGACGAACAAGCCTTCGAAAACGCCACTCCGGCGGAGATGACGGGCAGGACGGGAGCGTCCGGCGCGAATGCCGATGCGGCGCACGGCCCTTCGGAAGACGATTTCCGCCAGGAGATGTTGGGCATTTTCGCCCGCAATCAGTTGCGCGTGGCGCTGTTCATGCCGTTGCTGGCCGGGCTTTTCGCGCTGGCCAACGCCGTATGGGTGCCGGCAAGCATCGTCATGGGCTGGTTCGCGCTATACCTGCTGGTGGAGGCCGCGCAGCTGTGGCTGGCCCGCAAATGCCTGCGCGAACAGCCACAAGGCCCGGAATTGCGCACGTGGCTGCAATATTTCGCCGCCAGTGAACTGTCTTTCGCCACGGTGTGGTTTCTGCCGCTGTTCCTGTTCTGGCAGCCGGGCGAGGAGGCGCAACATCTGTTCATCGGCGCCAGCCTCATGGCCGCCATGGCCATGCGCCTGCTCATGGCCAACAATTTCTTGCCACTGGTAACCACCGGTGCGGGGCTTATCGCGCTGGCGCTGGCATTTCGCAGCCTGCTGGCTGGCGGCACGGTGCATCTGGCCATGGCGGCGATGATTGTCGTGCTGGGGTTGTTTTTCCTGCAACTGGCCAGCCGCCTGCAGGAATCCAACCGTGAAACCCTGCAGCATCGCCAGCAGCGCGAGCGGCTCATTGCCGAGTTGGCCCATCAGCGCGACGAGGCCGAGCGCGCCCGCCGCCAGGCGGAGGAAGCCAATCGTGCCAAGTCCCAGTTTCTCGCCGCCATGAGCCACGAGCTGCGCACACCGCTGAACGCCATCATGGGCTTTTCCGAGATCATTTCCGCGGAAATGCTCGGCCCCGTGAAGGTGGATCGTTACAAGGAATATGCCACCGACATCCACCGCTCCGGCAATTACCTGCTCAACCTCATCAACGATATCCTCGACTATTCACGCATCGAGGCCGGCAAGGTGGAATTGCAGGAGGAAGTCGTCGATGTGCTTGCGGAGGCGCGCGAAGCCATCGACCTGCTGGCCATGAAGGCCGAAGCGCGCAGCCTGGACGTGCGCGTGGAGCAAATGGATGAAACGGTGGAGCTGCTGGGCAATGCCCGCTACATCCGCCAGATGTGGGTCAACCTGCTGGGCAATGCCATCAAGTTCACCCCCGATGGCGGGCGCATCACCCTGCGGGTGCGCTGCCTGCAGGGAGGCAATCTGGCAATGGAAGTGTCCGATACCGGCGAGGGCATTCCGCCGCACGAGATCAACGCCGTCATGCGCAGTTTTTCGCGCGGGGCCTCCGCCGTGCGCAAGGCCGTGGATGGCGCCGGGCTTGGTCTGGCCATCGTCAATGGCCTGGCCCGCCTGCACGATGCGCAGTTGCAGATCGAATCGGAAGTGGGGCAGGGCACCACGGTGCGTATCGTCTTTCCGGCGCGGCGCATCATCAGCGGCGCCCGTGCCGAGCTGGTGCGCGGCGAGGATTGCGCCAGCGACATCGAGCGCCGGCTTATCCTGCTGACGGCCTGACCATCACCTGGTCGGAGGCATTTCCGCCGATTCCCGCGCTTCCTGTCCCCCAACCATCCGTGCCGGCATGATCATGCCGGCACGGAGGCAGGTGTGCCGAGCGATTCAGAACAGTTTCTTCAGCATGTCCGCCGCGCCGTCGATGCCACCAACGGAATCCAGCAGCGAACCTCCGGAGCTGCTCTTGTCCACCAGTTGCGGCAAGACCTGGCTCAATGTTTCGGCCAGCGAATTTTCGTCCTGCCCCAGTTCGGCGGCGGCCTGTTGCAGCTTGTCTTCGCCAATCAGCTCCTTCACCTGATCCGGCTCGATGGGCTTGTTTTCACCATCGCCCAGCCAGGACTGCGCCAGCTCCGTGAAGGTGTCGCTGGTCTCGCCGCCCGTCATCTTGTCCACCAGCCCTTGCAGGTTCAGTCCGCCTTCCGCACCGTCTGTATCGCCGCCCAGCAGCTTGCCCAGCACGTTGGCCAGGGAATTTTCGTCGGCATTGTTGCCGGAAAGAAAGTTGCCCAGCAGCGAGGCCCCCAGTTTCATCAGATCCATCGTTTCACGCTCCTGTCGAAATTTGTCATGCACATGGCGCCGTGCACGTGCCTGGCTGCATTGCCACGCCCCGGCAGTTTACCGCATTGCCCCTGACCCGTAAATTGCTCTTCACGCTCTGCATGCATCAGCCGCCTAGGGGCTGGTCTCAATAAATGAGTGCTTCTCATGGGCATTTTGGCAAAATAGCAGCGGCTTTTCGTTCGCAGGCAATAGTTGGAGCTATTGGCAAGAACGAAAAACCGCCTGATATGCAGCCAAAATGCACATGGGGAGTGCTCAAGCTTTGAGTCCAGACCCTGGCATGCCCTGGCACGTGAAAATCGCCTTGCGAATGGCCTCGAACAGCGGGGTCGATTCGCGCTATCCAGCATCATCCGGCATGAAGAAACAGCCCGTGGCGGAAGGGGAAAATTCCTGATATGCAGGCATCTGGTGCGGCAACAACGGGGCGGCGCAATGGGCAGGCTCAGGGGCTATTTTCTGGCGGGACTGGTGGTGGTGGCGCCCATCGCCATCACCATCTGGCTTACCTGGTGGTTCATTTCGCTGTTCGACCGCTGGGTGAAGCCGCTGATTCCCGACGTCTACAACCCCGACAACTATCTGCCGTTCAGTGTGCCCGGTGTCGGGCTGGTGTTCACCGTCGTGGTCATCACCATGATCGGCGCCTTCACCGCCAACCTGCTGGGCCGCTCCATCATCGGCTGGTGGGAGCGCATTCTTGACCGCATGCCCGTGCTGCGCTCCATCTACCGCGGCACCAAGCAGATCTTTCATACTGCCCTGTCGCAGGGCACGCGTAACTTCAAGTCCGTCGGCATCATCGAATATCCACGCCCCGGCGTGCATGTGGTGGCCTTCATTGCCCGCGAGCTGGATTCCGGCGAAATCGGCCTGCCGCCGGGCAGCCCGATGTATGCCTGTTTCATGCCCACCACGCCCAACCCCACTTCCGGCTTCCTCTTCTTCGTGCATCGCGATCAGGTGCGCCTCCTCGACATTTCCGTGGAAGATGCCGCCAAGCTGGTGATTTCCGCCGGGCTGGTGGTGCCGGGGCAGGAGGAGCAGGCCGAGGAAGACGCCGCCGATGCCCTGGCTCGGCTGGATCGTATGGCCGGCCAGAAGGATGAAGCCGGGAATTTTCGCGCAGGGCGTGATTAATCGCCCGTTAACCATGTTGCCGTTCAATGCCACCCATGGATCGGCCTCATGCCACGCAATGCTTGCGCTGCGTGGCGTGAGTCGCCACCGGGGGCAGAGGAACGGAACAATGGGCAAGGTATTGCGCCTGAGGCTGCCCGTGCGCCGGGACGCGCCGCGCACCGGGCGGAAACCACCGCGGACGACCGCTCGGGACATGGCGGAAATCCTGCTGTTCACCGGCGTGCGTCGGGAATATCTGGAGGACCATCCGCTGCGCCGGGGCATGCACGGCGTCAGGAAGACGAGCGACGGGCGGAAATGTTGAAGATGCCGCCCAGGATCAGCGCCAGCGCCAGCACCGCGCGCCAGGAGAACGGCTCGCCCAGGATGAGAACGCCCAGCAGGTAGCCAACCAGCGGAATCAGGAAATTGATGCTGGCGAAGAAGGTTGCCCCGGCGCGCCGCAATATGGCCAGCATGATCAGCGTCGCCAGCGCCGTGTGCACCACGCCAAGCATCGCCGCCAGCCATGCTGCATGCGCCGGTGGCCACGCCAGTCCCTCCAGCCATGCCACCAGCGGCAGCAGCATGGCCACGGAGATCAGCATGATCGCCGCCGCCAGCGCCAGCGGACGCGCCTGCCCGCCATGGCGCAGTTGCAGGTGGCGCACCATCAGCGTGTTCACCGCATAACACAGCGCCGCGCCCGCCACTGCCAGTTGCCGCAGCGTATCGCCGCCCAGGGTATCCAGCGCAGCCGGGCCAATCAGCACCAGCACCCCGGCAAAACCCAGCGCCACGCCCAGCGCACGGCGCGGCGTGATGCGCTCCTCGCCCGTGAACAGGTGCGCCAGCAGCAACACCATGAACGGTGTCAGCGAGATGAGAATGGCCGCCAGGCCGGAATCAATGCGCTCTTCGCCCCAGGAAATCAGCGTGAACGGCGCCACGGTGCCGGTGAGCGCGGCCAGCGCGATCCAGCCCCAGGCTGCGCCGGAAAAACGCAAGCGTTCGCCCCGCAGTGCCGCCGCCGCCAGCAGCACCAGCGCCGCCAGCGCCACCCGCCACAAGGTCAGGGAGAACGGTGGCAGATGCACCACCACCACCTTGATGATGGTGAATGACGAGCCCCAGATGAGGGCCAGCAACCCCAGCAGTCCGAACGCCCCCGGGCCAAGGCGGCTCATGCCACATCGCCCCCGCCGTGCGCAGCCTCTTCTGCCGGAGACAGGGAAATCCGTTCCTCCATTTCCTCCATGTCCACCAGCCCGCCTGCCTTGCTGATCGGCAGGGCGATATCCAGCCCCAGCAGCCAGGGTGCGCCACCCTTTTCCGCCGAAATCGGCAGGCGCAGCCAGAAGACGATGTTCATCCGCGACTGGTCGATCAGATGGCCGCAATCGGGCAAGGGGTGCTCCAGCAACCGTTCATGTATCCGCCGCCAGTGGCCACCATGGCGGCTGCCGAAACCCTCGTGCAGTGTCTGGCCGGTAATCTCGCCACCGTGTATCTCCCACAGTCCGCTGCCAGCCAGCCGCACGCGCAATCCCTGTGGCATGGGCCGGGGCTCGATGATCAGCACGTTCGCCAGCAGATCGCGGATGGCCGCCGGACGGATACCGTTGCGCGCCGGCCAGGCCCCGGCCTGCCAGCCGTCGCCATTGTCGCCCATATCCAGCCAGTGCTCGAACAGCCGCCGCTGTTGCTGCAGCACCAGTTGGTGAGCAAAATCCGCCGCCGCCGTGGTGCGCCATGCCGCAGGAGTCATGCCCGTCGGTTGTGTTGTCATGTTCCTTGCCCCCGTCATTCTCTCCGGCGTGGCCGGTGCGAGAGCGCGAATCATAGAAGCCGCCTTCGACTCCGCGCAAGCGCTGCCCGCAAGCGGCTATAAGTGCGCGGCTTTTTTCACCACTCGTGGCGTGGGCAGGCTGTCCTTGCGTATATTTCTTATTCGTTCTATAAATATTCCGTTTTCAAGCTATAATTCCCAAACCAACAGGGCGGAGGAAGTCCCATGACGGCAACCACGGCGGAAGGGCCGTTGCGCTGGCTGTTCCTGGACTTCGACAGTTACTTCGCCGCCGTCGAGCAGCAGGAGAATCCGCACTGGCGGGGCAGGCCGCTGATGGTGGTGCCGCTGGACAAGGCAGAGGCCACCATGGCCATTGCCGTCTCGCGCCAGGCCAAGGCGGCGGGGGTGAAGCGTGGCATGACGCTGGCCCAAGCCCGTGCCCTGTGCCCGGACATTGCCGTGGCCACCGCCCGGCATGAGGTTTATGTGCGTTGGCATCATCGCCTGCTGGCGACAATCGAGCGTCATGCGCCCATCGACCTGGTGCACTCCATCGACGAGCTGTCCATCCGTCTCGGACGCGGCCAGCAGGAGCCTTGTCAGGCCCGCCTGCTGGCCAGAAACATCAAGCGCGCGCTGGCCCGGGTTGCGCCGGTCATCACCGCCTCCATCGGCCTGGCCCCGTCGCACCTGCTGGCCAAGGTGGCGGCGGAAATGGACAAGCCCGAGGGCTTGCGCGTTCTGGCGCCGGAGGACCTGTCCGAAGCGCTGCTGCACCTGCCGCTGGAGGAGCTGCCGGGCATTTCCACCGGCATCTCGCGCCGCCTCGCCCGGGCCGGCGTGAGCGACGTGGCCGGGCTGTGGCGGCTGGCGCCGCGACAGGCGCGGAATATCTGGGGCTCGGTGGCGGGCGAGCGCTTCATTCGTGCGCTGCACGGCGAGGATGTCGATCTGCCCCCGCCCGGCCCGCCGAAGAGCTTCGGCCATGGCCGTGTGCTCCAGCCCGATCTGGCCACACCATCTGCCGCCTGGCCGGTGGCCTGCGCGCTGTTGCTGAAGGCCGCGACGCGCCTGCGCCGGGCGCGCATGGTGGCCGGCGAGGTAACACTGGCGGTGCGCTGGCGCAATGCCACTGGCGGACGCGAAGCAGCGGCCCGCCGCCTCGGCTGGCTGGCCATGGAGGATGTCTGGCGCGCCGTCTTGCCTGTCGCCACCTGCGACAGCCTCGCCCTGCTGCGTGCCCTGGAAGGGCTGTGGCGGCGGCTGGAAAAGGCGGCGGCGGGGCAGGGCGGCGGGCGCCGCGGCGTCCAGCCGCGCATGTTGCGCAACGTACATGTATACCTTTCGCGCCTGTCGCCGGAATCGGCCCGTCAGCTCGACCTGTTCGCCGATACCGATGTCCGCTGGCGCGAACGCGAGCGCCTGTGGGCGGAGATCGACCGCCTCAATCGCCGTTTCGGCGGACGGGTGGTGGAACCGGCCAGCCTGAAGCGCCTGGATCTGAAATATCTCGGCGCCAAGATCGCCTTTGGCCGTGTGCCGGAAGCGCCGGATTTCGATGGCCCCGCGCCCTGAGCGAAGCCAGGGCCTTTTCTGCTGGGGTGCCGGCAGGGCAAGCTCAGCCGAACATCCACCACAGGCCCAGCCCCCAGGCCACGGCCCACAGGCCGACGGCCACCCGCCGCGGCAGGAAGCATTGCAGCATCGCGCCAAGGCAGAAGGCCACGCACCCGGCCAGCAGCAGCCGCACCGCCCGCGCCGCCGCATAGACCGCCAGGAGAGCCACGATGGAAATGTCGAACCCTTGTGCGAACACCACCTGCGCCTTGCCCGTGGCGGCGGAGAACACCCCGGCGGGCACCGCCAGCACGCCCCGCTCCTGCAGCGCCATTTCCGCCGCATCCATCATCTCCGGCGACAGGCCGGGCAGGGCGGCCAGCAGGTTCATGGCGCTGAACGGATCCTGCGCGCCCCAGTAATACAGCCCCGCCGCGCCGGCAATTGCACCGGCCAGCGCGAAGGCCGCCGCCCGCAGTGCCCGCAGCGGATTGTTCAGCGCCAGAAAGGTGATGAGCATCTCCACCGGCAGGAAGAAGATCACCGCTTCCGCCAGTCCCCAGACGAAGGCCAGCAGATCCACCGGCCATCGCCGTCGCGGTGCAACCGAACGGGCCGATGATGGGTGCGTCATCTGTATCGAATCATTGTTCATGCAGCGCAGCATAGCAAGCAGCAAGAGCCTGCTCACGGCAGGCGTGGCGTGGCGGCCATGTCCCAGAGCCGTTCCAGATCCATGTGCGCCGCCAGATGGTCGGCCAGCGCATCCAGCGTATGCTCCACCCGCAGCGCATGGCTCTCTGGCGCTGCTTCCACTCCCAGTCCGGCGAGGAAGGCACGGCGGAAATCATCCGCGGCGAAACCGCCGTGCAAATATGTGCCCATCACCCGTCCATCCACGGAGATGGCTCCGTCATTGCGCCAGGCATCGCCGCCTGTGCCTGCCGTTGTGCCTGCTGCCGTTCCCGCCGTTGCGCCGCCATGCTGGCGTGCCGGGCGGTGCGATATCTCGTGCATGCAGTGTTCTTCCGCGCCGGGGCCGCTCTTTACCCGCGCGAAGGGCCGCGCGCAGTCCACGCCAGTGGTGCGCCCCAGGTGGATTTCATAGGCCTTCAGCAGCGCACCGCTGGCCACGTGCTCGGCCAGCACCCGCGCGGTGATCTTCTCCGCTGTCAGCGCCGTTTCCACCTCCAGCAGCCCCAGCCCCTCCACCGTGCTGCCCGCCGGGCCTTCCATGCCGTGCGGATCATGGATGCGCCGCCCCAGCATCTGATAACCGCCACAGATGCCCAGCACCCGCCCACCGCGGCGCACATGCGCCATGATGTCGATATGCCAGCCCTGTTCGCGCAGGAAGGCAAGATCGTTCATCACCGACTTGCTGCCCGGCAGGATGACGAGACCGGCATCGCCCGGCAGCGCCTCCCCGGGCGGCACGATGCGCAGATCCACCTGCGGTTCCTGCCGCAGCGGGTCGAGGTCGTCGAAATTGGCCATGCGCGGCAGGCGCGGCACAACGATCTTCACCCGCGCTCCATCGCACCGGCCCCGCGCATCATCGCACCGTGCCTGCGCGACATCGGCCCCGGATGATGAAGTGGCAGCCTCCAGCGCCTGGCTGTCCTCCGCCGGCAACAGCGCGGCCCGCGCAAAATGCGGCACCACGCCCAGGCATGGCAGGGTGGTGCGTTCCTCGAGCCAATGCATGCCGTCGACGAACAGCTCCGGGTCGCCATGAAAGTTGTTGATGATGAAGCCTTTCAGCAATTGCCGGTCGGCCTCCTCCAACACCGCCAATGTGCCGACGATGCTGGCCATCACCCCACCGCGATGAATATCGCCCAGCAATACCACCGGTGCGCCCACCGCCCGCGCGAAGCCCATGTTGGCCAGGTCGTTGTCGCGCAGGTTCACCTCTGCCGGCGAGCCGGCGCCTTCGACGATCACCACATCGGCCCCGGCGCACAACCGCGCGAAGCTCTCCACGATGGCCGGCAGGAATTCGGCGCGGCGGCGGAAATACTCACGCGCGCTCATGCTGGCGGCGCGGCGGCCCTGCACGATTACCTGCGCGCCACCTGCCGATTCCGGCTTCAGCAGTACCGGGTTCATGTCCGCCACCGGCGCGCGCCGCGCCGCCTGCGCCTGCAGCGCCTGGGCGCGGCCAATCTCGCCGCCGTCGGCGGCCACCGCGGCATTGTTCGACATGTTCTGCGGCTTGAACGGCGCTACCCGCAAGCCCGCGTTGGCGAACGCCCGGCACAACCCGGCGACAATCAGGCTCTTGCCCACATGCGAGCCGGTGCCCTGTATCATGATCACGCGCGCCGGCATCATGCCGCCTCCGTGCCCGCTGCCAGCACGTGGGCGAAGCTGCCCATCACCCGGCCCGCCTGTGCGCCCATCGGCTCCAGGGCGTTGCTCGCCGCGTCGCACGCCTCGAACAACGGCTGTGCGGCGGCATCGCGCCAGACTATCCGCGCATAATGAAACTCGTGCCCGCGCAGCCGCGCCGGAAAGGGCAGGGCGCTGTCATGCCGCAATTGCCGGTAGCCCAGATGCAGTTGCCTGTCGGCAAAGCTGGTGGAAACGGGCAACAAGTCGCACATCTCGTGCGCCTCGCCCCGAGCGTCCACCAGCCCGCGCCCCAGCACCATGAAGCCGCCGCACTCGCCATAAATCAGTGCCCCGCGCGCTGCCGCCGCGCGCATGCCCTGCCGAAAGCCCCGCGCCGCTGCCAGCCGCGCGCCATGCAGTTCCGGATAGCCCCCGGGCAGGAACACCGCATCGGCATCCTCTGCCGGCGCCTCATCGGCCAG
Source organism: Alphaproteobacteria bacterium (assembly GCA_024279045.1). Classification (GTDB taxonomy): domain Bacteria; phylum Pseudomonadota; class Alphaproteobacteria; order Rhizobiales; family Aestuariivirgaceae; genus Thermopetrobacter. Next base: position 1,345 of record JAJRRZ010000068.1, on the reverse strand, counting down.
CGGCGAAAAGAAGGAAATCTCCACGCCTTGCGCACGCCAGTCGGCCAGCAGGTGCGGATAGAGGAAGCAGAAGGCATCATCACGGGCAATAGCCATGCGCTGGCCCAGCGGCGGCAGCGGCCTGTGCGCCGCCGCCTCGGTGGCGGACAGGCGCAAGGGTTGTGTCAGGTTGGCCAGACGGCACAGCGACAGCGATTGCGCCGCCACATTCGCCGCCTGCTTCAGCCAGTCCGCCAGCCGGTCATGCTCTCCCACAGGCACCAGTCCCAGATGGCGCTCCGGCAAGGCCAGCTCCTCGCCGCGCAGGAACCGCCCCACCACCGCCACTCCAGTTACCTCTTCGACGAGTGCCGCCAGCATGTCGCCATGGCGCGGGCTGCCCAGCCGGTTGAGGATCACGCCGGCGATATGCACATCCCGCCGCAGGCTGGCGAAACCATGTACCACCGCCGCGGCGGAGGCAGCCATGCGCGAGGCATCCAGCACCAGCAATACCGGAATGCCGAACATCGCCGCCAGATCGGCGCTGGAGCCGATGCCGGCAAGCACCGAGGCATTCGGCGCACCTGCCATGCCAGCCTCTCCGGCTGTTGGCGTTGCCGCCACATCACAGGCGTTGGCCGCCGCCACCGTCCGCCCCGGTTTCGCCGCACCATCGAACAGGCCCATCACCGCCTCGATGACCACCATCTCCGCGTCCTCGGCCAGCGCTGCCAGCCGCGCCGCCAGTTCCGCGCGCGGCATCGCCCAGGCATCCAGGTTCACCACCGGCGAGGTAGCATGATCATCGAACCCCAGCGCCGCGGCATGAAACGCCGGGTCGATGTAATCCGGCCCCACCTTCGCCGCCGCCGCGCGCACGCCGCGCTGGCGCAGCAGCGCCAGCAATGCGGCGCTGATCACCGTCTTTCCCTGGCCGGAGGCTGGCGCGGCTATCATGATGGCCTCGGTCATGGATGGGAAAACCCCCATTCGCCGGTTTGACATTCGCCGCCGCGGTTATAGCCTGTGGCGCATGGCACAGGCCACGGAAAAACAGGCATCATCCACCACCGCGGACACCCCCGCGCGCGGCTTGCGCACCGGCTTTACCACCGGCGCCTGTGCCGCCGCCGCGGCGAAGGCGGCGTATCTGGCCCTCCTGACGGGGAGGTTCGGCACAGAGGCGTGCATCACTCTGCCCGGAGGCGAGCGCCCCTGCTTCGCGCTGCAACTGGCCGAGATGGCAGGCGCGGAAGCAGCGCGCGCGGGCGTGGTGAAGGATGCCGGCGATGATCCGGACATCACCCATGGCGCGTTGATCATCGCCACCGTGCGGCGGCTGGCGTCGGGGCAAGGCGTGCGC
>JAJRRZ010000067.1 GCA_024279045.1 Alphaproteobacteria bacterium | reverse complement strand
GAAGAGGCATGGCAGGTGTGTCATTTGCTTGAAAATCAGCGTTCTTTTGTCCGCCGGGAATACCCGTAGGTATTTCCAAGGGCAAAAGGGCGCTGATATGCAGTGTAAATGGCTTGGGATGCCGTGCAAATTTATGGGCCCACCCCCTTGAACCTACAACTATTGTAGACTGTAGACAGAGCTGCAACGGGCACTTCAAGCCAGCGAAGGAGATCCCATCATGCACGGCGGCTCCACGGGTGATTGCTCCCGGCAAACAGAGGCGGATACCTGTTGCAGCGGCCATGATCATGCTCATGGTGGCCATGCACACGACAGGCGCGCACACGGCAATGACCGGAAACATCTCCATGCCGGACAACAGGCCACCCCGGCCTGTTCCACCCTGGATGGCGGCCCGGGTGGTGGCGGCGCCTGCGGCTGCGAATCCACCGTCATCAATTTCGACGGCACCGACCCTGCCTACATCCGGCGGCTATGGATGGTTATCGCCATCAACGGGTCGATGTTCCTGGTGGAGATGCTGGGCGGCTTCATTGCCCGCTCGCAGGCGCTCAAGGCCGATGCGCTGGATTTTCTTGGCGACACCCTCACCTACGGGCTGTCGCTGGCCGTCATCGGCAAGCCGCTGCGCCTGCGCAGCGCCGTGGCAGTGATCAAGGGTGTCTCGCTGCTGTTGATGGGCCTGTGGGTGCTGGGCGCAACACTCTACGCCACGCTGCTGCTGAAGGTGCCACTGGCGCCGGTGATGGGGTCCATAGCCATGCTGGCGCTGGCAGCCAATGTTGCGTCGGTATTGTTGCTCCTGCCCTACAAGGACGGCGATGCCAACGTGCGTTCCGTATGGCTGTGTTCGCGCAACGACGCCATCGGCAACATCGCCGTGCTGGGCGCTTCATGGCTGGTATGGCTGACCGCTTCGCCATGGCCGGACATTGCCGTGGCCTTCGTCATGGCCGGGCTGTTTACCCATTCGGCAACCAGGATATTGCTGCAGGCACGGGCCGAATACCGCGCGGCAAAACCGGCATGATTGCCAGGCTCTCATGCCATTGCCAAGCTCCCATAATTGCCAGGCTCCCAAACTCCGCAAACAATATTCTTGACGCCCTCCCACCGGCGCGCAACCATGCCATTCTCGGCCCCGCGCCCTGTCCGCGAATTTCCAGATATGCACCCACCCAATGCCCGATGCCTTGCACATGCTGATGCTGTTTGCCGCCGGGCTGCTCGGTGGCGCGGCCAATGCGCTGGCCGGTGGCGGCACGTTTTTCACGTTTCCGGCCCTGCTGGAAGCCGGATTGCCGCCGGTATCCGCCTCCGCCAGCTCCACCTTCAGCCTGTGGGGCGGGCGCGTGGCGGCGGTCGTGCCGCAATGGCGTGTCATCGACGTGCGCCAGCGCAGCGTGCGGGCGCGCATCATCACCGCCGCGCTGGGTGGCGCTACGGGCGCGGTGTTGCTGATGTCCACGGCACAACGCGCCTTCATGTTCATCGTACCGTGGCTGCTGCTGTTCGCCACGGCGCTGTTCCTGTTCTCCCACCACGTCGGCAGCTGGCTGCACCGGGCCCTGGGCCAGCGTGCCCACGGCTGGCTGCAGCGCCTGCTGGAATTCGCCGCAGCCGTCTATGGCGGTTATTTCGGCGCCGGGCTGGGAGTCATCATGCTCTCCATCTACGCTGTCTTCACCGACATGACGCCCAATATCGCCAATGCCCTGAAAAACGTCGTAACCGCCCTGCTGCTGACCATTGCGGTGAGCATCTTCGTGGTCTCCGGCGGCATCGTCTGGGGCGCGGCGCTGATCACCCTGGCCGGAGCGGTGCCGGGCGGCTGGCTGGGCGGCTGGCTCTCCGCACGGGTCAATCCGCAACTCATGCGCGGCATCATCGGCGTGGCGGCTGTGTTGCTGACTGTCTGGTATTTCTACAAGGTCTATTTCCTCACCCCATGACCTGCCGCCACCTCCGCGCTATAAGCAGCCCATGCGACCGCAGTTGCTCAACCCCCTGTTCGCCCCCATCACCACGCTGAAAGGCGCGGGGCCGCAAATTGCCGCCGCCGCGGCACGGTTGTTCAAACGGCCCGAAAAGAGTCCGGCGCGGCTCATCGATCTGCTGCTGCACCTGCCACACGACATCATCGACCGCCGCCACCAGCCGGCCCTGAACGCCCTGCCGAAGGAAAGCGGCCGCATCATCACCATTCGCGCGCGCACCTTCCGCCACAATGCGCCGCCACCACACTCGCCAGCGCCATGGCGGGTGGTGGTAACCGACGATTCCGGTCACACGATTACACTTGTCTATTTTCACGCCCGCGGCGACTGGCTGCGGAAACAACTGCCCGAAGGCGAGGAACGTTACATCTCCGGGCGGCTGGAATGGTATGGCGGCAAGCCGCAGATCGTGCACCCCGACCACGTGCTCACGGCGGAGGAATTCGCGCAACTGCCAGCGCTGGAGCCGGTCTATCCGGCAGGCGCGGGCATCACCTCGCGCACCATCGGCAAGCTGGTGCGCCAGGCGCTGGAGCACCTGCCCGAACTGCCCGAATGGATCGACTCCGCGCTGCTGGAACAGCACCAGTGGCCAGGCTTTGCCGAGGCCCTGCGCCGCGTGCACATGCCGCAAGACATCACCGATCTGCAACCGGCCAGCCCGGCCCGCCAGCGCCTGGCCTTCGACGAGATGCTGGCCAGCCAACTGGCTCTGGCGCTGGTGCGTCATCACGTGAAGGCGCGCCATGGCCGGGCGCTGCGTGGCTCCGGCGAACGTCAGCGGCGCATTCTTGCCGCCCTGCCCTACACGCTGACCGGCGCACAGCAGCGCGCGGTAGATGAAATCCTCTCCGACATGGCGCGCGCGGAGCGCATGCTGCGGCTGCTGCAGGGTGATGTCGGTTCCGGCAAGACCATCGTCGCCCTGCTGGCCATGGCGGCAGCGGCGGAAGCCGGCGCGCAAGCGGCGCTGATGGCGCCTTCTGACCTGCTGGCGCGCCAGCATTTCGCCACCATCGCACCGCTGGCCGAGGCCGCCGGACTGACAGCGGCATTGCTCACCGGGCGCGAAAAGGGCCGCCAGCGCCAACAGATATTGCAGCAAATCGCCAGCGGCACGGCGCACATCGTCATCGGCACCCACGCACTTTTTCAGGAGGAGGTGAATTTCGCCAATCTCGGCCTGGTGGTGGTGGACGAGCAGCACCGCTTTGGCGTGCACCAGCGCCTGGCCCTGCAGCAGAAAGCCCATGCGGCAGCGGATGTGCTGGTGATGTCGGCCACACCGATTCCGCGCACGCTGGCGCTGGCGCTGTATGGCGACATGGACATCTCGCGTCTGGATGAAAAACCCCCCGGACGCCAGCCGGTGAAGACCGCCACACTGCCGATTGCGCGCGCGCCGGAGGTGATTGCCCGCCTGCAACAGGCCGTTGCCCGGGGCGAGCGCGCCTACTGGGTGTGCCCGGTGGTGGAGGATGGCAGCGCTCTGCCCGCCACCTCCGCGGAGGAACGCTTCGCCACGCTGAGCCAGGCCCTGCCCGGCCAGGTGGGACTGGCGCACGGGCGCATGAAGGGCGAGGCGCGCGATGCGGTGATGGAGGACTTTCGCGCCGGGCGCATATCGGTGCTGGTGGCCACCACGGTGGTGGAGGTGGGCGTGGACGTGCCACAGGCCTCCATCATCGTCATCGAAAATGCCGAGCGCTTCGGCCTGGCGCAACTGCACCAGTTGCGCGGGCGGGTGGGACGCGGCGGCCAGCCCGGCTATTGCGTGCTGCTGTATGGCGAGCCACTGTCGGCCAACGCGGCAAAGCGCCTGGCAGTGATGCGCGAGACCGATGACGGCTTCGTCATCGCCGAGGCCGACCTGAAGCTGCGCGGCGCGGGCGACCTGCTGGGGACGCAGCAGTCCGGCCTGCCGCGCTTCCGCACAGCCGACGTGGCCGATCATGCCACCCTGCTGCAGGCCGCACGCGACTTCGCCCGCCTGTCCATCGCCCGCGACGCGCAACTGACCACCCCCCGCGGCACGGCGCTGCGCCACCTGCTGTATCTGCACGAGCGCGATGCTGCCCTGCCGCTGCTCTCGGCTGGATAACCCCCGCGCCTCCGGGAGATCTGCCAACATATTCTGCCACAAGTTTCACCCAAGCGCGGCTTCGTCATCCATGCTCTGAAGAGCGAGCAGGTAATCAACATAGATGATCACGCCCCCGCCGCAGGACGCGAGATGACCATCCTGCAAAGCCTTTTTAGCCGCTACAAGTAAGAACCCGCCCATCAGGAACCGCATCCCTCACGCTCCACCCGGCAGATCTGCACGCGGAAGCTCTCGTACCATTCCTCGCGTCCCCGGCGCATGGCCTGCCGGTGTCGTGGATGTTGCCGCCAGCGGGCAATGGCCTCCTCGCTTTCCCACCACGAGATGGTTACGCCACGGCCCGTCTCGTCGCGCCAGCTCTCCATGCCGAGAAAGCCCGGCTGTTCGCGCACCAGGTCCATCATGCGCCGCGCCGTTTCCGCATAGCCTTCGGCATCGGCGCGCAACCGCGAGATGAAGATCACGGCATAACAGGCATTTGTCATCATGGCAGCCTCTCCTGATGCATCGTCTGCATCATCATCCGTTTGCGCGGCACGGCACGCCCACCTGCAGTATTGCCCCCCGAAGGTATGCGTGAATTTCCGCTGCCAGCACATCCGCGCATGATGCACGAAGCGCCGGACGGTTACCGTCCGGCGCTTCGCGGCTCATGTGTGCATCAGGCTTCCGGGAGCCTCCCTGGCGGCGCCCTCCCCCCGCCAACAGCAACCGGGCAGCCACGACGCCAGGGGGGTCAGGAGCAGCCGGAGGTGGCGCCACAGGTGTCGCACTTCAGGCAGGTGCCGTTGCGCACCATGGTGAAGTTGCCGCACTCGCCGCAGGCCTCGCCCTCGTAGCCCTTCATGCGCGCCTCCATGATGCGCTGTGCATTCATGTCCAGCGCGGCGGAGCCATGCGTGCCCGCCACCTCCGCGGTGCCCACGGCCCCGGCGGCGGCGGATGTGGCGGCAACGTCCGGCGTCAGCCGAGGCGCCTTCTCCTCTGCCAGCCCACCTTGTCCGCTGGTGGCATCCGCCCGCAGGCGATCCACCTCGCGCATCAGGGCATCGGCATTGTGGCTGACCAGCCCCAGCTCGTTGCCCGGCAGCAGCACCACGTTGTCGGCCACCGGATGGCGCAGGAAGCCGGTGGACACCAGCTTCGCCGCCGGTACCGCGTGCGGCGCACCGGTATCCTCCTTCTCGCCATCGCCCCCATCCTTCTCCGGCGCCTTGCCTTCCACCACACCGCGGCCCAGCGCGTCGAAGCCGATATCCTGCGGATCCACATGCGCCAGATCGGTGCGGCCCAGATAGGCAATGGCCAGCTCGCGGAAAATGTAGTCGAGGATGGATGTCGCCTGCTTGATGGCGTCATTGCCCTGCACCATGCCCGCCGGTTCGAATCGGGTGAAGGTGAAGGCCTCCACGTATTCCTCCAGCGGCACGCCGTATTGCAGGCCCAGCGACACGGCGATGGCGAAGTTGTTCATCATCGCGCGGAAGGCCGCACCCTCCTTGTGCATGTCGATGAAGATCTCGCCCAGCCGGCCATCCTCGTATTCGCCGGTGCGCAGATACACCTTGTGCCCGCCGACGATGGCCTTCTGCGTATAGCCCTTGCGGCGGCTGGGGAGCTTCTCGCGGCGGCGCACCTCCACCACCTTTTCCACCACCTTCTCGACGATCTTCTCCACTACCCGCTCGGTGCGCTGCACTGCCGGCTGGCTGGCGGCCACGGCATCGGCGAATTCTTCCGCCGTCTCAGCTTCCTCGTCCTCGTCCAGGCCATCGTCCAGCACCTGCGCGGACAGCGGCTGGGAGAGCTTGGAGCCATCGCGGTACAGGGCATTGGCCTTCAGCCCCAGCTTCCACGACAGCTCGTAGGCCTGCATGCAGTCTTCCACGGTGGCGTCGTTGGGCATGTTCACCGTCTTGGAGATGGCGCCGGAGATGAACGGCTGCGCCGCAGCCATCATGCGGATGTGGCTTTCCACCGACAGATAGCGCCGACCCAGCCGCCCGCAGGCATTGGCGCAATCGAAAACGGGCAGATGCTCCTCCTTCAAGTGCGGCGCGCCTTCCAGCGTCATGGCCCCGCAGACGTGGATGTTGGCCGCCTCCACCTCATCCTTGCCGAAGCTCATGTGGGCCAGCATGTCGAAGGAGATGTCATTGAGCTGTTCTTCGCTCATGCCCAGCACGTCGCGGCAGAAATCATCACCCAGGGTGAAGCGGTTGAACACGTAACGGATGTCGAAGGCGGAACCGAGCGCCTCTTCCACCGCGGCAATTTCCTTGTCGCCGAAGCCACGCTGGCGCAGCGCGTCATGGTTCACGCCCGGCGCATCCTTCAGCGTGCCGTGGCCGACAGCATAGGTGATGATGTCCTCGATCTGCTGCTGATCGTATCCCAGCGCCTCCAACGCCGCAGGTACTGCCTGGTTGATGATCTTGAAGTAGCCGCCACCGGCCAGCTTCTTGAATTTCACCAACGCATAGTCCGGCTCGATGCCGGTGGTGTCGCAGTCCATCACCAGGCCGATGGTGCCGGTGGGCGCCAGCACGGTTACCTGCGCGTTGCGAAAACCGTGTGCCTCGCCCAGCTCCAGCGCCTCGTCCCAGCAGGCCTTCGCCCGCGCCGACAGCGCGGCATCGGGGCAGTTGGCGTGATCCAGCGATACGGGCGGCACATGCAGCTCCTCGTAGCCCTCTGCCTCGCCATGGGCGGCGCGACGATGGTTGCGGATGACCCGCAGCATGTGCTCGCGATTCTTCGCATAACCGGCAAACGGCCCCAGCTCGCGCGCCATTTCCGCGGAGGTGGCATAGGAACGTCCCGTCATCACCGCCGAGATGGCCGCACACAGCGCCCGGCCTTCGTCGGAATCATAGGGCAGTCCCATGGTCATCAGCAGCCCACCAATGTTGGCGAAGCCCAGCCCCAGCGTGCGGAATTCGTAGGAGAGCCTGGCGATTTCCTTCGACGGAAATTGCGCCATCAGCACCGAGATTTCCAGCACGATGGTCCACAGCCGCACGGCATGCTCGAAAGCCTTCACGTCGAACTGCCGCGTTGCCTTGTCATGAAAGCGCAGCAGATTCAGCGAAGCGAGGTTGCACGCGGTATTGTCCAGGAACATGTATTCCGAGCATGGGTTGGAGGCGCGGATCTCGCCCGATGCCGGGCAGGTATGCCAGTCGTTGATGGTGGTGTGGAACTGAACGCCCGGATCCGCCGACTGCCACGCCGCCAGACCGATCTTCTCCCACAGCGCCCGTGCCGGGACGGTCTTCGCCACTTCGCCATCGGTGCGGCGGATCAGCGACCATTCGGCATCACTCTCGACCGCGCGCAGGAACTCTTCCGTTACCCGCACGGAATTGTTGGAATTCTGCCCGGCAACGGTACGATAGGCCTCGCCGTCCCAGTCGGTATCGAAGGTATCGAACTCGATATCCTCGTAACCTTGCCGGGCAAACTGGATGACCTGGCGAATGGCGCCCGCCGGCACCTCGTCGCGCCGCGCCGCGCGCACCGCCCGCCGCAGCGCCGGGTTGCGCTTCACGTCGAAGCAGTCCTCGCCCTCCGCCTCGCAGTTCACGCAGGCGCGCATGACTGCCTTCAGGTGGCGCTTCACCAGTTTCGAGCCGGCCACCAGCGCCGCCACCTTGCGCTCTTCCTTCACCTTCCAGTCGATGAACTCCTCGATGTCCGGGTGGTCGATATCGACGATGACCATCTTCGCCGCGCGGCGCGTGGTGCCGCCGGACTTGATGGCCCCGGCGGCGCGATCGCCCACCTTCAGGAAGCTGATCAGCCCGGAGGAGCGCCCGCCACCGGACAGCGGCTCGTTCTCGCCGCGCAGGGTGGAGAAATTGGTGCCGGTACCGGAGCCATACTTGAACAGGCGCGCCTCGCGCACCCACAGATCCATGATGCCGCCCTCGTTGACCAGATCGTCATCGATGGACTGGATGAAGCAGGCATGTGGTTGCGGGCGCTCGTAGGCGGAAGTGGACTTGCGCAGGCGGCCCGTCTGGTGATCGACGAAGAAATGCCCCTGCCCCGGCCCGTCGATGCCGTAGGCCCAGTAAAGCCCGGTGTTGAACCACTGCGGCGAATTCGGCGCGGCCATCTGCATTACCAGCATGTAGCGGACCTCGTCGAAGAAGGCGCGCGCATCCTCCTCCGTGTCGAAATAACCGGCCTTCCAGCCCCAGTATGTCCAGGTACCGGCCAGCCGGTCATAGACCTGCCTTGCCGAAATCTCGTGCGTGGTGCGTTCCTCTTCCGGCAGCTTCGCCAGCGCCTCCTCGTCCGGCACGGAGCGCCACAGCCACTGCGGAACACCTTCTTCCGGCACCTTCTTCAGGATGGTCGGCACGCCGGCCTTGCGGAAGTATTTCTGCGCCATGATGTCGGAGGCGACCTGCGAAAAATGCGCCGGAACTTCCACGTCCTCCATGCGGAAGACGAGCGAACCGTCCGGGTTGCGGATTTCGCTGGTGGTGCGGGTAAAGGCGATGCCCTCGTAAACGTCCTTGCCCGCCTTGGTGAACAGCCGTTCGATCTTCATGGCCCCCTCGCTTCTCGCTTGTTGAAGTCTGTTGAAGTTCATGCCGTGGCGCTGTTGTCGTCTTGTCATGGCACGGCACCAGCCCTTGCCAGCCATGCAGGCATGGCCAGCCCCCGAACACCCCTGAATCTGCCCGGATGAACCATCCCCCCATGCCAGCCGCATCAGGAGAACGGCAGCATCCCCCCGCCTCCACTTGCGGACAACAACCCCTGCCTCCGAAAGCGCCTTTCGGAAGCATGGCATGAGATTGTTCTCGCAAGGAACATTTTACGCACACAAACGATACATTCGGTGATAAAGCCTGTCAATGCCCGCTCTTCCAGTCAGCCTGGAAGCGAATCCCGAATGCAGGGGGATTATGCGCCGCGACAGGCATGCCGTCAAGGTATTGTGTGCATCTCGCACAATATCCACAATATGAGGTGGCGCGCTGACAAGGGCGGGGAAAAACGTCGGCGGCGATCTCGTGCACAATATCGCCAGAAACCGGTCAACAACAGAACAAGTGCATGATTCGCCATGCGGAATCAAAGGCCGTGCAAGCTGAACAACCACCGCATTGTGCGTGGACATCCTGTGGACAGGCGCCGGAGCAGCTTCACGTCCATGCAACAGGCGCGCATGGGGGATATGCGCAGATGCATGCGCTCCCCTGAGCATTTGCTTGCCCGACCATTTGCCTGCTCCCGCGGCAACATCCCCTGGCTCCCGCTTCGCCAGTGGTTGCACCATCGCGCAATTTGACTATGCTGTGCGCCGGACATACAGGCAGACGGCACACGAATGGCAAGCGAGGTAGCCATGGGCCTGAAAACGGCAATGCAGCGCATCTTCACCTGGTGGAATGGCGCCACCTTCTCCACCCTGCTCTACACGCGGCGCAAGGGAGTGTTCGTCGGCCAGGACGAGCAGGGCAACCGCTACTACCGCACGGCGGACGATTCGCATCGTTGGGTGATCTACGACGGCTACGCGGAAGCCTCACGCATTCCGCCTGGCTGGCATGCCTGGATCCACCGCCGCACAGATACCCCTCCCTCCGATGACGACTACCAGCCGAAGGTTTGGGAAAAGCCCTGGCGGCCCAACCCCACCGGCAGTGCCGAGGCGGATTTCCCCCCCGGCTCGTTGTACCTGCGCCGCCCCGCCAACCTGGCGCGTCCCGCCTGGCGTGGCTGGCGCCCCGATGATGCCCGTGGCGACCAACAGGAAAAGACACAGGCGTCATGAACAATCTGGTGGAAACCCTGGTCGGCACCTTGGTATTGGCCATCGCCGGCCTGTTCGCATGGTATGTCTATTCCACCACGGATGTAGGCCGTGGCCATGGCGGCTATGTCATCCAGGCGGTGTTCGACAACGCCAGCGGCGTGAACATCGGCACCGATGTGCGCCTGGCCGGGCTGAAGGTGGGCTCGGTGGTGGGCCAGCGCCTGGACAACGAGAACTTCCAGGCCGTCATTTCCATGCGTATCGAGAACAGGGTGAAACTGCCGGAGGACAGCTCCGCGAAGATCACCACCGACGGCCTGCTGGGCGACAAGTACATCGCGCTCGACCCTGGCGGCGCGGAAGAAATGCTGAAGGATGGCGACACGCTGGAAAACACCCAGAGCTCCATCGATCTGTGGGGGCTGGTGAACGAATACCTGTTCAAGGACGAGAAGAAGAACAAGTGAGGCCGACGAGGGCACATCCCGCGCGTTGCTTGGTCGGCGCGCTGGCGCTGCTGGCCGCCGCTTTCACACCGGCGCTGGCCGGGCCGGTGGAAAACCGCGTGGCGATATTTGCCGCGCTGGACAAGATCACCGGCGACATCACCACCCTGCGCGCGCCCATTGATTCGGAGGTGAAGTTCGGCACCTTCCGCATCCGCCCGCGCACCTGCCACACCCGCCCGCCGACGGAAGAGCCGCGCACCATGGCCTTTGTGGAGATAGAGGAACATACCTACGACAAGCAGCACCGACGCATCTTCAGCGGCTGGATGAATGCCGAAAGCCCCGGCCTGCACGCGGTGGAGCACCCCCTGTTCGATGTCTGGCTCACCGGCTGTGCCAATGCACTGCAGGAGGTGGACGACGCGGAGCAGGCGGCATCACGGCACTCCCCTGTGCCGTCCACGAATGCTTCCGGCAAGGGAGATGCCCTGTCTCCACCAGCACGGCGCTGAAGAGAGAACGCGGGACGGGTGGTTTGCATTCCTGCCGATGTCTGCCCTAAAGATGTTCCATGATCGCCGGTTGAGGCAGGCGGGGGGAATCGCCACGAACCGCCAGGGGCGGGCATCGCCGCGGCACACGGCGCACCACCCGGGCATGGTCGCCGTTTGTGAAAAGGATGCCGCGCTGGCGGTGCATGAAGGGGATCGATCCACACCATCATGAATGGCGTGCGCAACATACTGCTCACCGTGCTGACCATCACCTTGGGTTTTGCACTGATCGGTGGCGGCCAACTGTGGCTGGACTCGCAGCGCACCCACGTGGTGGTGCTGGGCGCTGGCGACAAGGGCGGCGAATCCTTCCGCCTGGCCAGCGCCATTGCCCGGCTGGCCGAGCGCCACGATCCGCAACTGAAGATCATCGTTGCCGAAACGGGTGGATCCGGCCAGAACAACCGCATGTTGCGCGACGGCCTGTTGCAGTTTGCCACCATCCAGGCCGACACCCGCCCCGCAGCCAACGTGCAGCTGGTTACCAGCCTCTATCCGGACGCCTTCCAGCTGCTGGCGCGCGCCGACAGCGGCATTGCCTCGTTTGCCGACCTGCGCGGCAAGACCGTCGCCCTGCCGCCGAAAAGTTCCGGACAATACCGGTCGTTCCTGTTTCTGATGCGCCACTACGGCCTGACACTGCGCGACGTGCGGCTGCTCAACATGTCATCGCGCGCCGCCATCTGGGCCATCAACCATGGCGCAGTGGATGCGTTGTTCCGCGTGCGCGCACCAGGCAATCAGGAATTGAAGCAGGCCATTGGTTCCGGCCGCATGCATATCGTGCCGATACCGCATACCCGCGCCCTGAAGCTGGCCCAGCCGGCACTGGAAGAAGGAATGATTCCCGCCGGTTCCTACCGTGGCGCGCCACCACTGCCGAAGGAAGATCTGCCGGTGCCCGTGGT
>JAJRRZ010000066.1 GCA_024279045.1 Alphaproteobacteria bacterium | reverse complement strand
CAGAGCCTAGCGAGCCAGCACCAGCGCTTCATGTTGTAGGCCATGTTGGCGAGAGTAATCATGGCCTCCGCCCGGCGCAAGCCGATGGTGCGGATGAACAGACCCATGCGGTCTTTCTGTTCGGCGAATACATGCTCCACCCAGTGCTTCGAAGAAAGGCGCGTCGTTCTGCTCGCCGCCAGTGAGCAGAAAGGCCAGCGGCAGGCCCCGATGATCGCACTTCAGGTGGATTTTCGTGGAGAACCCGCCACGTGAGCGGCCAAGCGCCTGTCCGTTCTGCCCCCTGTTGCACCCGCCGCGGTAATATGGGCGCGAACGACCGAAGCATCAAACATTTGCACCAGATGGGCGCTGTCGCTGGCGGCTCTCAGCAATTCGAAGAAATCCTCGAAAACCCCGGCCTTCAACAATCGGCAAAAGCGCTTCCAGACGCTGTTCCACGGGCCGAAGCGCTCCGGCAACGCCCGCCAGGTGATGTTGTGTGTCGCAAAATAGTGCAACGCTTCCAGAAACAGACGATCATCACGCGCCTTGCCGCCCCGACGCGGCAGGCATTGGCGAAACAGCCTGACCGCAAGCTCCCAGTCCTGATCCGTCATTTGTGTGCTCATGGATGCCATCTCCCTTGCAGAAGGAATAAGATGGCATCCCATGAATCACATGTTCGCTTCCCTGGGAATCCTTCGACGTCAACCTGAGTTTTTTCGTCCATATGACCTAAGACAGCATCGCTCCGGGTTATGCAGACCACAATGGGGTATTGCCATGACAGCTTACAAGCATCTGAGTTATAAGGAAAGAGAAGCGATAGCCCGTTTACATGCAATAGCCGGCTGACATCCGTCAGCCGGCCCCGGTTCATGGCGTCTTGCACAATGGCATCATCGCACAGAGGAGAAGCTCACGCCGCCTTCACGGCGATCTTCTTCGTCTTCTTCTCTTCCTCCTTGCGCGGCACGAAGACCTTCAGCACGCCCTTGTCGAAGGAAGCCTCGATCTTGTCCTCGTCGGCCTCCCACGGCAGGCTCAAGCGCCGCAGGAAGGTGCCATAGGCACGCTCGGCGATGTGATATTTCACGCCGTTTTTCTCTTCCTCGTCGATGTCCTTGACCATCTTGCGCTCGGCCTTGATGGTCAGCACACCCTCCGATAGCTCCACGGAGACATCTTCCGGATCGACGCCGGGCAGATCCACCTCGATGGTCAGCCCCTTGTCGTCTTCCTTCGCCTCCACCACCGGCGAGAAGAATCCCGTCTCCGCCGCGCCTTCCACCGGCTGCAGGGCGCGGGTGAAGTTCTCCAGCATGTTTTCCATCTCGCGCTGCATCAGGGTGAACGGATCCACGCCGCCACGAGCCCTGCGCGCATAAGTCGGAACCACATACCGCACCATGATGGCATCTCCCTTGTTCCCGAATTGACCCGAGCACCCCGCGTGCACACGGAATTTGCCTCAAACAGGCAATAATACAAAGCCTTGTGCTGCAGGATGCTGTTTCCGGGAGTATAGATGGGAAGGCCACACGCGGCTTTCAAGGGGCGGCTTACGCGAACTGGCGCATGGCCGCTTCCGCCTCGGCGATGGCACCTGGCGTGCCGACATGCAGCCACATGCCGCTGTGCCACAGGCCGAACAGGCGGCCCTCTTCAAGCGCGGCGTCATACAGCACGTTCATGGAGAACTTGCGCTGTTTCGGCGCATGGGCGAACAGCCGCGGGTGCACGATGTAGATGCCGGTGAACACCGGCGCATGCGGTTTTTCTTCCGGCGCGGCACGGCGGATCGGCGCGGCGCCGGGCGGGATCTCCTCGTTTGCCGCTGCTTGCGCCAGCACGAAATCGCCCACCTTGCCGTGGCCCACGGCTTGCGGCAGCGGACACAACAGCAGCAGCGCGTCCATGTGCGCGTCATCCCAGGCATCGGCCAGCCGTTGCAGGGCAGGCGGCTGGCCGGGGGTATCGAGCCAGATGCTGTCGGTATTCACCACGAAGAACGGCGCATCCGTGCCCAGCAGCGGCAGGGCATGGTGCAGCCCGCCGCCGGTTTCCAGCAGCTCCGCGCGCTCGTCGGAGATGGCGATCTCTGGCGGTGGTGTCTGAGCGGCGGCCCATTGCTCCAGCTGATCGGCCAGCCAGTGGACGTTCATCACCACGCGTTCCACGCCGGCGGCGCGCAGGCTATCCAGTGCATGGCCGACGAGCGGCTTGCCACCCACTTCTATCAGCGGCTTGGGCGTGTGCTCGGTGAGCGGGCGCATGCGCGTGCCCAGCCCGGCGGCCAGCAGCATGGCCGTGGTGATCGGCGTGTCATTGTTCATGTGGATTCTGTTTCCGCAGGCGTTTCATCCTCGTGCCGGGCCGCCAGCCTGGTTGTTTCCGGCAGATATTCGTCCAGCCAGGCGGCCATGTCTGCCAGTGCCCCCGCCCCCTGTTGCGGCAGATCAGCGATTCGCAGCAGGTTGCGCCGCAGCCACCACGCCACGCGCGGCAGATGCGCCAGATAGCCGGGCTTGCCATCACGCATGTTCAGCCGTGCGAAAATGCCCAGCACCTTCAGCGCCCGCTGCGCGCCCATGACCGCGTAGGACAACCTGAAGGCCGCCGCATCGAAGGCGCTATCCGCCGCCTGCCGCGCCGCGACGTAGTGCGCCAGCATCCGCTGCTCCAGCGCCTCCGGCACGCTGATGCGCGCATCCTGCAGCAGCGAGACCAGATCATAGGCCGCGGGCCCCAGCACGGCATCCTGCGTGTCGATCAGCCCCACCCGGCGCAAGCCGTCGCGTTCCGGCAGCCAGATGAGGTTGGGCGAGTGATAGTCGCGCAGTACCCACACCGGCTGTTCGCTCGCCGGGCGGGCATGGGCCAGCATCGCCGCCAGCGCCTGCAAAAAGGATTCCCGCACCCTTGGTGGGCAGGTTTCGCCATTCTTCACATGCGGCCAGAACCAGTCGATCAGCAATTCCGCCTCGATGGCCAGGGCCTCGTCGTCATAATCGGCCAGCGTGTGGCTGGAGCCATCCGGCAGTGGTGCCTCGCGGGGCCAGTCGCGCCGTGCCATGTCGGCCAGCACATCCGTGGCCACGGCCAGCAGCTCTTCCATCATCCCCTGCCGGTAGAGATTGCCGAACACCGCATCGCCGAAGTCTTCCAGCAGCAGCAGCCCGGCATCGAAGTCGTGCGCCAGCACCTCTGGCGCCGAGTAGCCCCGGCGCAACAGTCCGCCATTCACCGCCGCCACTGCCCGCACATCGCGCGCCAGATGCACCAGCGCGCCATAATCCTTGCCGCCGCGCAATGCTGGCCCGTCAGGCCGTGCCGGCATGTCCATCAGGATCATCCGCCGCCCATCCGCCGTGTGCAGCCGCTCGTAGCGCCGCGCGGAGGCATCCCCCTGCAGGAAGCGCCGCTGCACATGCTGGCCGTCTGCATCGCCCCGCTGTCGGCCCGCGCCGTCCTGCTGCTGGCCCACACCGTCCTGCTGTCTGCTCGTGCCGCCTTGCTGTCCATCACCCAGCGCCCGGCGCAGAAACCCGGCCACCTGCTGCATGCGCCGCAGCCGCGTCGCCCAGTCTCCGACTCCGCGCAAGGTGGCGCGCCGCGCACGTCCCTGCTCGGCATCGGCCAGATGCACCTCCAGCCGCTCGGCGGGCAGGGCAGGGAGCCGGTCGGGCCACTCCACCAGCAATGCATGATCGCGCGCCAGTTCCTCCAGCCCCAGTTCATCCACCTCGAACGGATCGGCCAGGCGGTAGAGATCCACATGCGCCACGGGTATCCGCAGATCCTCGTAGGGCTGCACCAGGGTGAAGGTGGGGCTGGGCACTTCCATGTGTTCCGCCACTTCCGGCGCGGCCAGCGCGCGGATGAAGGCGCGCGCCAGCGTCGTCTTGCCCGTGCCCAGGTCGCCGGACAGCAATATCCAGTCGCCGGCCCGCGCGAACAGGGCGATTTCCCGCCCCAGCGCCTCCGTGGCCGCGGCATCGGGCAGGGTGCGCGTCAGTTCATGCGCGCCGTTGTTCGGCGGGGTACCACTCATGCCTGCTGCTCCGCCATGGCCGGCTGCGGGAAGCGGGCAATGACGGTGGTGCCACGCCCTTCGCGCGAGTGCAGTTCCACCTTGCCGCCGTGCAGCTCGACAATGGCCTTCACCAACGGCAGCCCTAGCCCCGGCCCGCGGTGCCCTTCCGGCGAGGGACGGGCGAAGAAACGCTCGAAGGCGCGGCGCATCATTTCCGCATCCATGCCGGGGCCGGTATCGGCAACCCAGAAGCTCACATGGCCATCTTCATCGCGCCGCGCGCCCATGCGCACCACCGTGCCCTTGTGGCCGAAGCCGATGGCATTGAGCAGCAGATGCCTCAGCGCCTGCATGGTGCGTTTGCGGTCGCCGGTCATCTCGCGCACGTCCTCCGCCAGTTCGATTTCCAGCTCCATGTCGCGCCGTTCCAGTTTCGGCGCCAGACCTTCCGCCAGTTCTTCCAGCATGGGCAACACCTCGAACGAGGAAATGTCCAGCGCCATCTTGCCGGCATCGATGGCGGCAAGATCAAGGATGGTGTCGATCTTCTCCAGCAGCTCGTGGGAAGCCTCCTGCACGTTGCGCAGGTATTGCGCCTGTGTCTCGCCCAGCGCCCCGGCATAGCCCGAAATCAGCATCTCGGTATAACCGTTGATGGTGGTCAGCGGCGTGCGCAGGTCGTAGGAGATGGAATCGAGGAACGCCGTCTTTGCCCGGTCGCTTTCCTCCAGCGCGGCGGCACGCTCGCGCAGCGCCTGTTCTGCGCGCAGGGCATCGGTCATGTCATGCCAGGTGATCAGCGTGTTGCCATCCGGCAGCGGGGTGATGAGATAGTCCAGCACATGGCCGTCGGCGTGGGTGATGCGGCCAGCCAAGGACTTACGCTCGTCCAGCATGCCGGTGGCGCTGGCTTTCAGATCGTCCCACAGGCGCGCATCATCGGCCAATGCCTGGCATTTGGCGATGATTTCATCCACATGCGGGCGCAGGCGCAAGATTGCCTCGTCCAGCCGCCACAGCTCGCCGAACACCCGGTTGAACAGCTTTAGCCGGCCATCGGTGCCGAACACCGCCAGCGCGTCGTGCAGGCTGTCGAGCGTTTCCTCCTGTACCTGCAGCGCCTCCCGGTAGTTGGCCTCCAGCCGCATGTGTTCGGTAATGTCCTCGAACATGTAGATGACGCCTTCACCGGGCTGTGGTTCGGCGATCACCTCCAGCGCCTGGCCATGGGCCAGTTGCCAGCGCTCGCGGTGGGTATCCTGCCGCTGGTAGATATCCAGGTGGCGTTGCCGCCATTGCGGAAAATCTTCCGACAGTATTAGTTTGCCGGCGTCATACAGACGGTTGAGAATCTCTTCCTCCGTCGGGCGCTTCGCCAGCCATGTTTCCTCCAGCCCCCACAGTCTTGCGTAGGCGGCGTTGTAAAACACCAGCCGCTGCTCCTCGTCAAAGATGGCTAGCGCCGTGGGCAACTGGTCGAAAATGCGCGTCTGCGCCGCCTTGCGCCGTTGCAGCTCTTCTTCCAGCGTTTTCTCGGCGGTGGTTTCGCGTGCCCAGTGGATGGTGCCACGGTCAAAGTCGCGTTCCCAGATCTCGAAATGGCGTTGCTGCTGGCCAATGATGGCCGCCATTTCGCAGCGCTGCCAGCCGTCTTGCGGGGGCAGGGGGGTGGCAGCCGCACGCTCCGCCCCGCCCAGCAGTGGCACCGCGGAGGCCCGCGCCGCCTCCAGCGACGGCACACCCAGCAGCGCCAGCAATGTCTCGTTGGCCCATTGCAGGCGCTCCGAACCGTCCGATATCCACACCGGAAACGGCGCGGATGCCAGCATGGCGGTCAGCCGCCGGGCCTGTTCCTGCAGCTGGCGCTGGTCGTGCGCATCGCTCAGCGCGCGCAGGCGCTCGCCGTGCAGCGGGCGGAAACGCAGCATCAGCCGCCGCCCGACAATGCGTCCATCGGCCTCGATCAATTCCTCGCGCGCCGTGCGCAGGGAGATGTTGAAAGGCGTGCCATCCTCGCGCAAATGCCGCAGTTGCCGCTCGATGTCCTGCACGGCCTCTTCACTCAGCCAGGCGGCGAAATCCTCCGGCGGCACGTCCTTGCCGATCATCTCGCCACGCAACTGCGGATGCACGAAGACCTCCGCCGGGGTGTCCGGCGACGGGGCATCACTGGTGCCACCATCATTGCCTGCAACGTTCCACAGCAACAACACCTGCGGCTCGGACAACAGCAAAAGTTCGGCGCGATCCAGTTCCTCGCGGGTGGCTTCCAGCTCTTCGCGCAGCGCCGCCGCCTGTTGCCTCGCCTGACGGCGGCGCAGCAGAACATAGGCCGTCAGCAGCGCCAGCATTCCGCTCAGCAGGGGCCACAGCACGCCACCATCAAGCATCTGCAGCCCGCCATCATCGGCCTGCGCGGACGAGGCGGACACCATCAGTGCCGGCCACATCGGGGCCAGCCACGGCCACGCAGCCGCCCGCGCGCGCATCGATGGCGCCGAAATGCGGGCACCACGCCCGCTGCAAGCATGTCGCTCGAAACACCGCACGCCGCCCCCCGCCTGGCCACACAAGAAAGTCGAGGGCCCGGTCTCGACAAATGAGTGCTTTTCATGGGCAGTTCTCAGGTATTGAGTCCAGGCCCGAATCAATCCCGGAAAAAAGATTAGCCGCAAAGCCCCCCCACGCCAAATATGCCAGGCTCAGGACTCATAAGAAAGCGATGACGATGGCTGCGATGGTTATGGCATTGAAGAAGCTGATGGGGCATCGGTCATAGCGCATGGCGATGCGCCGGAAGTCCTTGAGCCGACCAAAGAAGCGTTCGATGACATTGCGCTGTCGATAGAGACGTGGATCGCAGCTGCCATCGTCCCACTAGGGTCTGGTCTCAATAAATGTGTGCGTCTCATGGGCATTTTGGCAAAATGGCAGCGGTTTTTCGTTCGCAGGCAATAGTGGAGCTATTGGCAAGAACGAAAAACCGTCTGATATGAAGCCAAAATGCACATGGGGAGT
>JAJRRZ010000065.1 GCA_024279045.1 Alphaproteobacteria bacterium | reverse complement strand
GATCGGCTGCCCCGACCTGTGCTCGAAGCGCTGGGTGTGGGAGCAATACGACTATCTGGTGCAGGCCAACACCGCGCAGATTCCCGGCGGTGATGCGGCGGTGGTGCGCGTGCACGACAACGGCAAGGCCATCGCCATTTCGGTGGATTGCACGCCGCGCTACGTGGAGGCCGACCCGTTCGAGGGGGCCAAGCAGGCGGTGGCGGAGTGCTGGCGCAATATCTGCGCGGTGGGCGCAAGGCCGCTGGCCGTTACCGACAACCTCAACTTCGGCAACCCGGAACGCGAAGAGATCATGGGCCAGTTCGTCGCCGCCATAAAGGGGCTGGGCGCGGCCTGCGAGGCGCTGGAGTTTCCCATCGTGTCGGGCAACGTGTCGCTGTACAACGAGACCAACGGGCGCGCCATCCTGCCCACGCCGACCATCGGTGGTGTCGGCGTGATGCCCGACTGGCGCAAGATGGCCACTATCGCGCTGAAGGAAGACGACGAGGTGCTGCTGCTCATCGGCGGGCACGGCGCGCATCTGGGGCAGAGCATATTCCTGCGCGAAGTGCTGGGCCGCGAGGAGGGCGCACCGCCGCCGGTGGACCTGGCGCGCGAGAAACGCCACGGCGAGCTGGTGCGCACGCTCATCGACGCCGGGCTGACGCGCACGGTGCACGACGTCTCCGACGGCGGCCTGGCAGTGGCGCTGGCGGAGATGTGCATGGCGGGCGGGCGTGGCGCGGTGGTGGACATGCTGCCCACCGGCAGCCCGCACATGGCGCTGTTCGCCGAGGATCAGGCGCGTTACGTCATCGCCTGCAAGGCATCGGACGCGGCACGCCTCATGGCGCTGGCCGAACAATGCGAAGTGCCCGTCGCGCAACTGGGCACCGTGGGGGGAGATGCATTGCACATCGGCGAGGTTGTGGATATCGCCGTTGACAAACTCTGTGCGACTCATGAAGAATGGCTGGTGGGGTATATGCAGGACTGAGTTCTATGGATATAATTGCTCTTCTCACTGCTTTTGGGCTTGGGTCCGCGATAACATCCATCATTCAATATTATTTAAATTACAGAACCGCCCTATTTAATAGAAGATTTAATGAAAAAAAGAGGCATTCGTTGGTCTTTTAAATGCATATCATAGAGCTGCAGTTGAGCAAACTGATGAAGCAGCAAAAGAGTTTGCCTATTGGCAAATACGGTGTGAACTTGTCGCATCAATATATGTTTCTAGGGCCATACAAAGAGTGGTTGAAACCAACGATAATAAATCTAAAAGACATGAAGCTCATGAGGAATTAATATATGCCATGCGGAAAGATTTGGGTGTAGAATCAAGATGGCTTAGAAGGACGTCTTGAAGCCGAGGCACTTTCCGGGAGTGAGGTTGTGCATCCAGGCGATGCCCTGGAGGTCTCGTCGAGAGATTGCCAGGATCGGTCTTGCGCGGCAGGTCTCGTCGCAGTCTGCCGTTCATGTTCTCCACTGCTCCCTTCTGCCATGAGGCGTAGGCTCAGGACCCATAAATTTACACGGCATCTGCGTCATTTGCGCTACATATCAGCGCCCTTTTGTCCTTGGAAATACCTATGGGTATTCCCGGCGGACAAAAGAACGCTGATTTTCAAGCAAATGACGCATCTACCATGCCTTTTTATGAGTCCTGAGCCTAGGCGTCGCAGAACCATGTGGCCATGTTCAGGGCTTCCTTGAGCAGCGACGGCACGGGCGATCTGGTTTGGCGACAGCCCGCTTGCATGCAAACGGACTACCGCTTCCCTTTCCCATGGCTCAGATGCCTGTAGCTGTCATGGCAACACCCCATTGTGGTCTGGACAACCCGGAGCGCTGCCATCCTGGCCACTCCAGAGGTGTTGCACTTCGCGCCTGAATGGCACTACCCCTGTCAGGCAGATGGTGATAGGGAGCAGGATCGATAAATTTGCACGCCCCCCAAGGCATTTGCGCTGATATTTGCGCAAATAATGCACCTACCATGCCTCTTTATGAGGACTGCCCCTGGTTCACCGGTGGCTCAACGAGAGCCGTGTGCAGCGTGAGCGATTCAATAGCGGCGCAGCAATCCGACAAGACGGCCCTGCACTTTCACACGGTCCGGCCCGAAGATACGGGTTTCATAAGCCGGATTGGCCGCCTCCAGCGCAATGGATCCGCCCTTTCGCCGAAAGCGCTTCAAGGTGGCTTCTTCATCGTCCACCAGCGCCACGACAATGTCTCCGTTTTGTGCGGCATTGGTGCGACGGATAATGACCGTATCACCATCGAGGATGCCTGCTTCGATCATGGAATCACCGCGCACCTCCAGCGCAAAATGCTCGCCATTGCCCAACATCTCCGGCGGCGCAAGCACATCATGCGTGTGATCCTGTATGGCCGAAATGGGCACACCAGCCGCAATGCGCCCCATTACTGGCACCACCACTGCGCGCGGCGGTTCATTCAGTTCTCCCAGCTGAGTATCGGCAGCTTCCATTGCACCGGGAGCACGGCCCAGCCCGCCTTCTATGACGTCGGGCAGAAACGGCGAACGCCCGCCAGCACCGCCGCGCCCGGCCAGCGTTTCCGGCAAGCGGACGATTTCGATGGCTCGCGCCCGGTGTGGCAGGCGGCGGATAAAGCCGCGCTCCTCCAGCGCCGTGATCAACCGGTGAATGCCCGACTTGGAGCGCAGCCCCAGCGCCTCCTTCATCTCGTCATAGGACGGCGGAATACCACGCTCGCGTACCCGTTGATGAATGAAATTGAGCAGTTCATACTGTTTCGGTGTCAGCATCGTTCCTCTCCCAAGACGCACCCAAGCCGCACAAGACCACGCGGAACAGGCGTTATTCGAGTCATGTTTATCAGTTCAATCAAAGTTCCACAAGCCCCTTTTGTATCACTGGCGTTCCATAAGCTCTCGCACCCAGCCGTATGATACACGTTTTTTTCCACAGGACATCCCTTGTTCATATCTTCTGTTGACAATACGTTCTTGCTGCCTTACTGGTAGAACAAAATGGAACAAGAAACTTGAGGACAAGTGACTCTTCAAGCTGGCGCTGTATTCGGATGTCATGCAAGGTTGAATCATATGCAATCCCCGGAATGACGGCGTGCGTTGGATCAATGGAGGAAGCGGGCATGGCAGGATCCGTCAACAAGGTAATTCTCATTGGCAATCTTGGAGCGGATCCCGAGATCCGCCACACACAGGATGGGAGGCCCATAGCGCATCTGCGTATCGCCACGTCCGAGACGTGGAAAGATCGCAATACCGGGGAGCGGCGCGAGCGCACGGAATGGCACCGGGTGGTGATCTTCAGTGAAGGGCTGGCCCGCATTGCCGAACAGTATCTGCGCAAGGGGTCGAAAGTCTACGTCGAGGGGCAACTGCAGACGCGCAAGTGGGTCGGCCAGGATGGCGCGGAACGATACACCACCGAAGTGGTGATCAGCGGTTTCAATGGCTCGCTGATGATGTTGGATTCACGCGCAGGCGGTGCTGGTGTGGGATATGCTGCGGCGGCGGGGGCTGGTATGGCGGCGGGTGCCGGCGCTGGTGGATTTGCCGAAGAGGCGGTATTCGCTGGCGAGGCATTCGGTGCTCCGTCTGGCGCGGTGACGGCGAACATGGCCAGTGGAAATACTGCGAGCAATGGCAAGCCGTCGGATGCGCCGGACTTTGCGAAGGAACTGGACGACGACGTGCCATTCTGATGACTGGTTAGGGTCAGGCCCCATAAAGAGGCATGCCAGATGTGGCGTTTAAGCGAAATATCAGCGCTCTTGCGCCCGCTGGTAATACCTGAAGGTATTTCCAAGGGTGCAAGGGCGCTGAGATGAAGCATGAACGCCACAGATGGCGTGAAAATTTATGGGTCCTGAGCCCAGGTCCTGTGGACGAGTTTTATCCAGATTCGCCCGTGAACTATCCCCACCCCCTTGAGAGGCTGTGATTTTCCATATCCTCCAAGTATTGGTTTTTGCAAGGAAAGGCCCTCTTTGGGACCATTTCCTTGCAATTTGACGCGGGCGTTTTGCTGTGATTCTGTTCTCCTGAAGCAGCAAGGGGAGGTGGATCATGAGCAAGCCGCGCGAGCCTGTTGATGATGGCCGGCAGGATCTGTTTCGTGCCCGTCTGGATCAGATCATCGACATGAAACACCCGCTGGTTGTGCTGGCGCAGTCGGTTGACTGGGATTTCCTGGCGGAGCAGATCGGCGCGCTGTATCGCGACGGCCCCGGCTATCCGCCCT
>JAJRRZ010000064.1 GCA_024279045.1 Alphaproteobacteria bacterium | reverse complement strand
GCTTTCCACCGTGGCGCGCTGTTCGCAATCGGTCAGATCGCCGATGGTGCGCCCGCCCAGGCAGTTCAGCCGTTCGTCGCCATCCTGCTTCAACGCCGCCGGGGCGCGGTAGCCCTGCCCGGCGGTGTTGGGCATGATGATGGTGAACCGCTTGTCGTTCGGCCCGTCGAGAAACAGTTGCAACTGCGAGTGCTGATCCACCGGCCCGGTGGCACTCACCGGCAGCGGCCCCTTGCCATTCTTGCCCAGGCTCTCCGCCCACAACTGCCGCCACCAGGCGGTGAACAGCGTCAGCTGGCTGGTGTAGGGCATCATGATCACCGCCCGCAGTTGCGCTGCACGCAGAAAGCCGATGTGCAGCGCCGCACCTGCCAGCGGCGGATTGTCCAGCGGGTCGATATCCGTGCGCAGGGCCTCGTCCAGCACTCTTGCCCCGGCGCGGCGCAGACGCTTCATGTCCAGTCCCAGAAGGCTGGCAGGCAACATGCCGACAATGGAAAATGCCGAATAGCGCCCGCCAATGTGCGCCGGATGATCCATTACCGGAATGCCGTGCAGGGCCGCGATGCGCCGCAACGGATTGTCCGCTTCGTTGCCGGGCTCGGTGATGATCAGCATGCGCTCCGCCAGTGTGGCGCCCAGCCCGTGCACCTGCAGGTAATCGATGGCCCACAGGCACTGCATCAGCGTTTCCGCCGTGGAGCCGGACTTGGAAATCACCAGAAAGCGCAAGCCTTCCAGCTCCAGTTTGCTGATGAAGCGCTCCATCCACGGCGTTTCGGGGTTGTCCATCACGTGCAGTTCCGGGCGCACCTGCTCGCCACCGCGCAGAAACACTGACAGTTGCCGCAGCGTGCGCGGCGCCAGCGCCG
Organism: Alphaproteobacteria bacterium; assembly: GCA_024279045.1. Classification (GTDB taxonomy): domain Bacteria; phylum Pseudomonadota; class Alphaproteobacteria; order Rhizobiales; family Aestuariivirgaceae; genus Thermopetrobacter. The sequence continues at coordinate 845 of JAJRRZ010000064.1, read as the reverse complement.
AACCACCGATGCCGAACAGCACCACATCGTGTGCCCCCGCCGCAAACTGTTGTGCCGCCAGCCGCAGGCACTCCAGGTCGTGTTCCTCGTGCACGATATCCAGCGCTGCCATGTCGCCATGCGCCACCTCTTCCCGCAGGCGCTCCAGCGCTTGCAGGGAAATGTCCATCGCCTGGCACAATTCCGGCGCGGACAGCCCGGAAGGGCCGATGCGCGTGGCCAGGCAGCCGTCGATGTTTTGCTCGTAAGGCAGGGGATTGGCCGCGCGCGCCACTTGTTCCGCCACGTTATGGGGCCGCCTGCATTGCTCTCCGCACGGTCTTGGGTCGCTTGGCCCTGCATGGTAGCAGCACAATACTCACCAAAGGGTTGACGGGATGCCTGCTCGCTCAGGCGTGTATCGGTCTGTCGATGGCGGCAAGTGCCGCTTCGCGCACGGCTTCCGACAAGGTGGGGTGCGCATGGCAGGCATGGGCCAGATCCGCCGCCGTGGCCTGGCGCGCCAGCAATACTGCCACCTCGTGGATCAGCTCGCCGGCCATCGGCCCCAGGATGTGCGCGCCCAGCAGCCGACCGGTGTCCTTGTGGGCAAGGATCTTCACGAACCCGGCGGTGGCGTTCATCGCCCGCGCCCGACCATTGGCCATGAAGTGGAACGTGCCCTTCGCATGGTCTACGCCCGCCGCCTTCAGCTCTTCCTCGGTGAAGCCGACGCTGGCCGCCTCGGGCAGTGTGTAGAGCACCGAAGGAATGGCGGCATAGTTGACCAGGGCGTGCTCCTTTTGCCCGGCCAGCAGTGCGGCCAGCGCCACGCCCTCTTCCTCCGCCTTGTGTGCCAGCATAGG
>JAJRRZ010000063.1 GCA_024279045.1 Alphaproteobacteria bacterium | reverse complement strand
TGCGCCAGCTCCATCGCGCCCGCCGGCACCACGCGGTTGAAGCGCTGCACGGCCTGCACCAGCTCCTGCAGGGTGATACCGTAGGCGTTGAGCTTCTGTTCGTCGAAAATGACCTCCACCACTTCGTCGCGCTGGCCGGAGATGCGCGCCTCGAGCACCTCCGGCAACGCTTCCAGCGCATCGGCCAGGCGTTTCGCGTGGCGATACAGGGTGCGCTCCGGCACCTCGCCGCGCACGGCAATCATCAGCGCCGGGGTCAGCGCCAGGTTGATCTCCTGCACCAGCGGCTCTTCCGCATCGTCGGGCAGGTCGGCGCGGGCCTCGTCCACCTTTTCGCGCAGGGCCTGCCCGGCGGCTTTCACATCGGCTTCGGCCTCGAATTCGGCGATGATGGTCGCGCCGTGTTCGCGGGCGATGGCGGTCAGTTCCTTCAGTTGCTCCAGCCCGCGCAGCTTCTGTTCCAGCGAGCGCACCAGCAGTTGCTCCGCATCCTCCGGCGACACGCCGGGCAGGGCGACATTGACGATGAACACCGGCACCTGGATATCCGGGTCGGCCTCGCGCGGGATGCTCAGATAGGCCTGAAGCCCGGCCAGCACCATCAGCACAAAGCCGATGATCACCAGCACCCGCCGCGCGTGAATGTGCGCCAGCCAGTTCATGGCGTGCTCTCTTGCCCGGCGCCATCGCGCGTCCGCGCCAGCCTGCCTTGAGGCACGGCCTTCACCCGCGTGCCGGGCTTGACGTAATATTGTCCTGTAACAATGAGTTTCTCACCGTCCTTCAGGCCGCTGGCGAGCACGGCATCGCGCCCTTCCTTGATGATGCGAAGCGGTGCGAAGGCGACGCGATCATCATTGCCCACCACATGCACGCCCAGCTGTCCGCCATCGGCCAGCACCAGCGCGGAGAGCGGCAGCTCGGCCACCTGCAAGGGCGGCAGGCGTACCTCCAGCCGCGCCGTCATGCCGGCGCGCACCACCGGCATGCCTTGTGCGGTGGTGGGGTTGGACATGGTTGCCTCGATGCGGAAGGTGCGTGTGGCGGCTTCGGCCACCGGGGCGATGTAGCTTAGCTTGCCGTGCAGCACTGGCCCGGCGGCAAAACGCGCCACCGCCGCCATGCCGAGGCGCAGCCTCGCCACCTCCAGCTCCGACGCGAAGGCCACCACCTTCAGCGGATCGAGCCGCGCCAGCACCGCGCAGGCGCCGCCGATGGCCAGCATGTCGCCCACCTTCGCCTGCTGGCGGTGCAGCACGGCATCGAACGGCGCGCGCATGACGCGCCATTGCAGCGCCAGTTCGGCCCGGCGCACAGTGGCGCGGGCCTGTTGCAGGCGGGCTTCGGCCTGTTTCAGTTGCGCTTCCGGCAGCGTGCCGCGCCTGAACAGCCGCTGTGCCGCCTGTGCGTCGCGTTCGGCGCTGGCCAGCGCGGCTTGCGCGGCGGCCAGGTCGGCGCGCTCACTGGTTTCATCCAGGCGGCACAACACGTCGCCTTTCTTCACCGGCGCGCCTTCCTTCGCCGGGGTGGCAATCACCTCGCCAGCAGCACGGCTGCGCAAGGTCAGCTCTTGTGCTGCCTCGGCCCGCCCGGTCAGCCGCAACACCGGCGCATGCTCGCGCAGGCGCACCCTCACAACCTCCACGGCGAACGGCTCATGCGCCTTGTTTTGCCTCATGCCGCTGGCTGCTTCGGCCTGTTGCCGGGCAGACATGTCGGCGGTGGGCGGTTGTGCGCCAAGCGTGCCCCAGGCAAACCAGCCAGCGGCCAGCGCCAGCAACAGCAGCGCCCACAGCCACGACCAGTGGGTGTGTGAGCGTTTTTCCTCCGCCGCGCTCATGATGGTTGTTCCTCTTTGCCGGTTGGCTCAGTGGTTGGCGGCCCCGCTTCCTGGTTGTTTTCGGTGAAAGCGCACAGCACTTCCTCGCGGCGCTGCTTGAGAAAGGCGATGGCCGTGCCCAGCATGGTGCGGCCATAATCGGCGACGAACCGTGCTCCGGCATCTTCCGGCGGGCAGCGCTGAACTTCTTCTTCCAGCAATTGCAGCTCGCGCTCCTGCTCCTCGATATAGGCGTCGTAAATGACGGCCAGATGATCGGGGTCGATGCGCCGGGCAAACATCATCTGGAACAGGAACTCGCTCTTGAACTTGTCGCGCGCAGGATCGGTGGCCAGCGCTTCGTCCAGCGCCGCCTGCCCGCGCGCGGTGATGGAATAGACCTTGCGCGCCGGGCGGCCCTGCTCGCCGGCTTCCATGCGCACCTGCACCAGTCCCTCCTTCAGCATGCGTGCCAAGGCCGGATAGATGGAGCCGTAGGAGGCATCGATGAAATGGGAGAAGACGCCTTCCTCCACCATCTTGCGGATCTCGTAGCCGGTGGCCTCGCGCATCGACAGGATGCCCAGGCACAGCGTGCGCACGTTCATGGTCATGGGAGTCTATTTATCGTCAAGATATATATCGAGTAGATATATACTGAAGTGATAATTTCTTGTCTGTCAATCCCTGTGCCTCCGATACGGCGGAGAGAAACCGTTACGTCGCGGGGCGGGTGTCGTGCCTGTTCGAGGCGGGGTTGCCAACAAGGTAGCGGGCCATCGCGCCGGGGCGTGGGAGGACAAATGCGAAGCCATTTGCGCGATTCTCTAATGTCAGCAAAGGTAGAAAACGCACAACGTGCGGTGTTGCGGTGGAGTGAGGCGTGGGAGGACAAGCGCGATGCCATCTGCGCGTTATCTACGTCAGCAAAAGTAAAGACGCACTATGTGCGTGGCGGAGGGGGAGGGATTCGAACCCCCGGAGGACATGGTCCTCAACGGTTTTCAAGACCGCCGCTTTCGACCACTCAGCCACCCCTCCATGCATGCATGGATGTATCCATCTCGCGGGGCTCATGCAAGGGCCAGGGGGCTGGTTGGGCGTGGGTCGGGCCGGATGTGGGCCAGGCCGGGCGTGGAGCGCGGAAGGGTAGGGGGCTTGCGGGTGGCGCGGGAGGTCAATCCTGATGCTCGCCGGGCAGGGGCAGCACTTCGGCAGGGGAGGCGGCGTGCTTCTCGCGGACGATTTCCACGCCCAGCCGCGCGCCGGGGATACGGTCGATCTTTTCCACGCGCACCATGACGCGGCGGGCCAGGTGGTGGCCCAGCACGTGGGCGGCGATTTCCTCGGCCAGGGTTTCGGTGAGCTTGATGTGGCCGCGGGAGACGATGTCGCGGATGCCGTCGATGATGAAATCGTAGCACAGGGTGTTACGTATGTTCTCGTTGCGCGCGGCGGGTGCAATGTCGGCCTGCACATCGATGCGCACGCGCTGGGTGTCGCCCTGTTCATGATGGTGGATGCCGATCCAGGCATCGAGAACCAGATCGCGCACATAGATGCGGTCGAGATGAGCAGCAGTGGCGGCATCGGCGCCGGGGCGCGGGCGCGGGGTGGGAATGGTGTCGATGGTCATGCGGCGGCAGTCCTCCATTGCGGCGCTTGTGCCCGCTGTTGTGGTCGCCCGCTGGCGCGGAAGATGCGGCACAAGCGCGTTTTCATCTGGGCATGGCGGCAATGTTTGTCAAGCGGAGGGGGTAGGGCGTTCCGTCCCATGCATGGACTTAGGGCATGGCATGGGCTGGAGGGCACAAGCTACGGGCAAGGCTGGCCGACTATCACGCAAGACGATGGATTGTCCCGTTTCGGGGCGATTTACGGCATCCGGGGAGGAGGT
>JAJRRZ010000062.1 GCA_024279045.1 Alphaproteobacteria bacterium | reverse complement strand
TTCGCCCTCTGCGTCGATGACCAGGACTTCCCGCGCCCTGATCTTCTCGTTCACCCTCGGCCCCTCGTCGCGTGGCCTGACGGGGCTTCTGTGCGGCCTGCGAATGGCTGTGCCTCCTCAACCCTGTGTTGCTCGACTGTCATGCCGTCCCCCGCGGCAGGGCGTTTCCGGCATGCGGGCGCGCCCCTCGCGTGGGTTTCATTCACTGGCCATATAGATTCGCAAGGTGTATGGCAAGTCAAGCAAAAACACTGCGGCGCGGTGCCGGTGCGCGGCATTTGCGGCAACACGGCCCGGTATTGCGGGGCAATGATAGCTGGACAATGGAAGCACTGGAGGCATCATGAGCGCGACGGACAACGTGGAACCTTCCTTCCTGAAAAGCGAGGCGGGCGAGGACATCGCCTGGATCAACGACGGGGCGCAGCCGGAAGCGGGCGGAAAATGCGGCTTCTTCTGGCTGGGAGGCTTCATGTCGGACATGCGCGGCGGCAAGGCCACCGCGCTGGGCGTGCTGGCCGACAGGCGGTCGCGCTCCGCGGTGCGTTTCGACTATTCCGGCCATGGCGCATCCTCCGGCAGCATGGAGGATGGCAGCATCGGCAAGTGGCTGGCCGAGGCGGAGCAGGTGTTCCGCGAGGTGGCGAAGGGTGATCGGGTGATCATCGGGTCGTCCATGGGTGGCTGGATCGCCCTGCTGCTGTATCGCAAGCTGCTGCGCGAAGCGCCTGAAGAGGCGGCGCGCATTCGCGGGCTGGTGCTGCTGGCTCCGGCGGCGGACATGACGGAAGAGCTGATGTGGAAGGCCTTCCCGAAAGAGGCGCAGGAAGCGCTGATGAAGGACGGGCGCATCGAGATCCCTTCCGAATATGGCGATCAGCCCTATGTCATCACCCGCGAGCTGATCGAGGAAGGACGCCAGCACCTGCTGTTGCAGGAGGGGCTGGAGGTGGCCTGTCCGGTGCGCATCCTGCAGGGAGACCGCGACCCCGACGTGCCCTGGCAGCATGCGCTGAAGACCTTCGAGGCGCTGAAGGGCGAGGATGTGAGTTTCACGCTGATCAAGGGGGCGGATCACCGCCTGTCGGATGCCAGCTCGCTGATGCTGCTGGGCGAGACGGCGGAGGCGCTGTGCGTGCGCGCCGATGCGCGGGCCAGCACGCGCGAGCAGGCACGGCAGATGCACTGAAAGCCACCTGCCTTCGGCACCGTGGCGAGCTGGCGGCGTGGCGGATTGATGGCGCTGGTGGTTCAGAAGTCCAGCTCGGCATAGATGGCCGGTGGCGTCAGCCCGGCGATGCGATCGCCCAGCAGAGCGCGGAAGCTGGGGCGCGACTTGATGCGCTGATACCAGATCTTCGCCGCATCCTGCCCGTCGAATTTCAGCGCGTCGAGATAGTCCAGCACCGACAGGTGCGCCGCCGCGGCCAGATCGGCCAGCGTCAGCCGCGGCCCGGCCAGCAGGCCGCGTTGCTCGCTCAACTGGCCGATGAGCGCCAGGTAGTCCGCCAGTCGTGCCGTGGCGGTGCGCAAGGCGGTGGTATCCGGTGCGCCGCCGCCCAGGTTGCGCGGCAGCAGCCGCTTCAGGCCCTTTTCGGCCAGCACCACGCCGCTGACATCCATGTAGAAGCGACCATCGAAAAACGATGTCAGCCGCCGCGTTTCCGCCCGCTGCGCTGCTGTTTCGCCAAGCAGCGAGACCGCGCCCGCGCCGCTATCGCGCGCGCGGCTTTCCTCCAGGTGTTCGGTAACGGCATAGATGCCCGCCGCCACCGTGCCGTCAGGCTCCACCAAGACCGGCACCTCGCCGCCGGGATTGAGCGCCAGCAGGCGTTCCTCGCGCAGCCATGGGCGCTCCTCCACCAGCTCGTGCACCACGCCATATTCGCCCAGCGCCAGCCGCACCCGGCGGCAGAACGGATCCAGCGCGAAATGGTGCAGCCGCGGCTTCGCGGATGTCTGCGAGGACGGATCTTGCCGATGGCTGTCGTGCGGCGGGTTGGTGTGCGTGATGTCGCTCATGATGCGAAGCGCTCCCGGATCAGGTGATAGACCAGCCGCGCCGCCTGAGGCTCGCCGCCCCTGGGGCGCGCCGGCTGCGCCCGCGGTGTCCAGCCGTAGATGTCGAAATGCAGCCAGTGCCTGGCGTGGCTGACGAAGCGCGACAGGAACAGCGCGGCGATGATGGAGCCGGCAAAACCGTTTGCGGCGATGTTGTTGAGGTCGGCGATGTCGCTTTTCAGCCCATCCATGTAGGGCGTGTGCAGCGGCAGCGGCCAGACGGTATCGGCCACCCGCATGCCCACATCGCGCGCCTGCCCGGCCAGGGCCTGCTCGGGGCTGAAGACGGGCGGCAGATCCGGCCCCAGGGCCACCCGTGCCGCACCGGTGAGAGTGGCGAAGTCCACCAGCAGATCGGGTTTTTCTTCATCGGCCAGGGCCAGCGCATCGGCCAGGATCAGCCTGCCCTCCGCGTCGGTGTTGCCCACCTCCACCGTCAGCCCGGCGCGGCTGCGCAACACGTCGCCGGGGCGGAACGATGCGCCGGAAACGGCATTTTCCACCGCCGCGATCAGCACTCGCAGGCGCACCGGCAGCCGTGCCGCCATGATCATGCGCGCGCAGGCCAGCGCCGTGGCCGCGCCGCCCATGTCCTTTTTCATCAGCGCCATGGCCGAGGAAGGCTTGATGTCCAGCCCGCCGCTGTCGAAGCATACGCCCTTGCCCACCAGGGTTATCAGCGGTGCCTCATTGCCCGCGCCATCATCCACGCCATCATCCACGCCATCGTCCGCGCCATTGCCCACGCCACCATTCGCGTCCTGCCAACGCATTTCTATCAGCCGCGGCGCGCGGGCCTCTTCCGCGCCCTTGCCGACGGCATGGATCAGCGGAAATCCACGGGCCAGTGCTTCACCGGTGATTTCGGAAAAATCCGCGCCGAAGGTTTCGGCCAGAGCACGGGCCTGTTCGGCCAGTTGCGCCGGGCCGAGGTCGCTGGCCGGGGTGTTGATCAGGTCGCGTCCCAGCCACACGGATTCCGCCTGTTGGCCGATCTCGTCCATGTTCACGCCAGCGGGCGGCAGCAGGCGGGCCTGTTGGGCCTTGTTCTGGTCATTGGCGGACTTGTAGCGCGAGAAGCGGTAGGCCGAGAGCAGCCAGCCGAGTGCCAGCATGTGGTCTTGCAGATGCGGCGCGTGGGCCGTGTCGAAGCGCCAGACACCTTCGGGCAGCTTGCTGGCCAGCGCACCGGCGCTCAGCGAAATCATGGCGATGTCCGCACCATGCTCTTCACCGTTGCCCGCACCGGCCAGCGCCGCCGCCGGCGCATCGGCAATTTCCGGCAGCAACAGCATCTCGCCTTCCTTCGCGGCGAAGCCGCAACGCCGGGCGTGGCTGGCCAGCACCTTCGGCAGGGCGGCGAGGGCCTGCTCCAGGTGCGCGGGCGCAACGAGCCAGACGCTGCGCGCCGTGGCGGCTTCATCAGGGCCGGCGATGAACTGGCCCATGGCTTGCCAGGGCATGGCTTGCCGGGTCATGGCGTGCTCCTCGTGGTGGTTTTTCAGGATCTATTCATGCCTTCGGGAAAGGTCGGCCATTCATGGTTAACAGTTTGTTGACGGGTTGTCTTGCAGGATGGCCCTGAAACGACGAATCGCCATGCCTGCATGCATGGCCGCCTAGCAGGCGACCGCCAAGACACGGGAGACAGAATGATGTTGGCGCAATTTCGACAGCATGGCCCGCATGTCCACCATTTGCGCGTGGCCCTGCTGGCGCTGGGGATGGCGCTGGCGCTGAGCGGCTGCAAGACCACCGGTCAGACCACCCGTGGCAGCAACATCACCACAGGCTCCGTTTCCCCGGCGGATGGGCCGCCATCGCTGCGCCGGGCCCTGCAATTGCAGGAAGCCTTCAGGAAGCGCCCCGGTGATGCGAAAATCGGCCTGCCACTGGCGCGCACGCTGGCGGCGCTGGGCCAGCGCGAGCAGCAATTGAGCGTGCTGCGCAAGGTGGTGGAATACAATCCGCGGCGGCAGGATATCCGCTATCATTACGGCATCGAGCTGCTGAAGGCCAACCGCGCGGTGCAGGCGGAGCAGCAATTCCGCCGCCTGCTGCGCGAGGGCAAGCGCGACTGGCGCACCTTCAACGCGCTTGGCTCTGCCCTGGCCGAACAGAACCGCCACGCCGAGGCGCGGCGCAACTTCCAGCTTGCGCTACGGCAAAGCCCGGGCAATCCGCAGGTGATCAACAATCTGGCGATGAGCCACATCATGCAAGGCAGCCCCGATCAGGCCGAGAAACTGCTGCGCGAGGCGCTGCCCAACGCGCGCGGCGCGGTGCAGAAGAAGATGCGCCAGAACCTGGCGCTGGCGCTGGGCCTGCAAGGCAAGTTCGAGGAAGCGCGCTACATGGCCAGCCACGATTTGCCACCGGCGGAAGTGGAAGCCAACATGGCCTGGCTGCGTAAGATGCTTGGCTCCGGCCAGACCTGGGACAAGATCGCCAACAATGGGCAGAATTCCCGCCAGGGAAGCTGACCGCGCCGTACCCCGGCGATCCTGCACCAGTCTGCACCGACAAAAATCAAACGCACAATGCGCGGAGCGCACAACGTGCACAGGTCGTCCGGGCATCGCGGAGCCGATGAAAAGCGCGGCGTTTGCCCAGCGCTGACCTACGTCTGAAAAAGTCAGACGCACAACGTGCGTGAGCGGGCATCTGGCGATGAGCTGTTGGAAAAGCGCGGCGTTTGCCCAGCGCTGACCTACGTCTGAAAAAGTCAAACGCACAACGTGCGTGGGCGGGCATCTGGTGATGAGCCGATGGAAAAGCGTGGTGCTTGCCCAGCGCCGGCCTACGTCTGAAAAAGTCAAGCGCACAACGTGCGTGGCGCACCCGAGAGGATTCGAACCTCTGACCCCTGCCTTCGGAGGGCAGTGCTCTATCCAGCTGAGCTACGGGTGCAACGTTGTTGCCGAAAAGCAAGCAGGCATCACGTGTCGCCATGCCTGCCTGCACTGGCATGTTTATATTACTCTTCGTCGTCCTTTTCCACCTTGGCGGGGATGATGTCCTCCACCGGGGTATCATCATCTTCCAGCAGGGTGGTGTCGTCATCCGGGGCGACGACAACGTCGTCAGCGGCATCTTCCAGCGGCACTTCCGGCACGTCGGCTGCCTCGTCCACCTCGTCGATGACATCTTCCACCGCCGGGGCCACCTCGTCCACCACCGGCGCGACTTCCTCGGCTTTCGCCTCCTCGGCCCTGTTGGCGGCCTCCACCTGATCCTGCTTCGATGGCAGGATGGGCTTGGGCACAAACTCTTCCTCGCACTTCGGGCATTTGGCCGGTGAGTTGTTGAGATCGTAGAATTTCGTGTGGCAGGCGGGACAAAGCCGCTTGGTGCCCAGATTCGCGTCGATCACCACTGCTGGCTCCTTCAACATTGTCCGTTGGCATGGTCCGGTGAGATGCAGGATTGCGCTTCCCTTGCCACCTGACATGCGGCTTGTCAAAGGGAAACCGCCATCGACGGAGCCCGTCATTGGTGGAATCCGTCATTGACACGCGCCACCACGAGCGCGGGCGTGCCGTGGCGGGACGCGGCAGCCAACGCAATGGCTCAGCCCACGGCAGGCAGCTTTTCCAGCGCTTCCTTCAGCAGGGCCGGGTCGTAGTCCTGATCCTTCAGCTTGCCGGCCTTGTAGTCGGCAAACGCCGACAAGTCGAGGAATCCGTGGCCGGAAAGGTTGAAAAGGATGACGCGCTCTTCGCCGCTGTCCCTTGCATCCAGCGCTTCGTCGATGGCGGCGCGCACCGCGTGGGTGCTTTCCGGCGCCGGCACGATGCCCTCCGCGCGGGCGAACATCACCCCGGCCTCGAAACTGGGGTTCTGGTGCACGGCGATGGGCATGACCTCGCCCAGCTCGACAAGATGGCTGACCAGCGGCGCCATGCCGTGATAGCGCAAGCCCCCGGCGTGAAAGCCCGGCGGCATGAAGGTATGGCCCAGCGTGTGCATCTTCACCAGCGGGGTGAGCTGCTGGGTGTCGCCGAAATCATAGGCATAGGCGCCCCGGGTCATGGTGGGGCAGGCGGCGGGCTCCACGGCCACGGCGCGCACCTTCGGCGCATCGCCGCGCAGGCCTGCGCCGATGAAGGGAAAGGCGAGGCCGGCGAAGTTCGAGCCGCCACCGGCGCAACCGATGACCACATCAGGGTAATCGCCGGCCATTTCCATCTGCTTCATGGCTTCCTGGCCGATGACCGTCTGGTGCAGCAGCACGTGGTTGAGCACGCTGCCCAGGGCATATTTGGTATCCTCGCGGGTGGCGGCGATTTCCACCGCCTCGGAGATGGCGATGCCCAGCGAGCCGGGGCTGTCGGGGTCTTCGGCCAGCACCTTGCGCCCGGCCTCGGTGGTATCGGTGGGCGAGGCCAGGCACGTTGCGCCGTAGGTCTCCATCAGGGTGCGGCGGTAGGGCTTCTGGTGATAGGAAACCTTCACCATGTAGACCAGCACCTCGATGCCGAACAGCGCCCCGGCGAAGGCCAGCGAGGAGCCCCACTGCCCGGCGCCGGTTTCGGTGGAGAGCTTGCGCACGCCTTCCTCGCGGTTGTAGAAGGCCTGCGCCACCGCCGTGTTGGGCTTGTGCGAACCGGCGGGGGAGACGCCCTCGTACTTGTAGTAGATGCGCGCGGGGGTATCGAGCACCTGCTCCAGGCGGCGGGCGCGAAACAGCGGGCTGGGGCGCCACAGGCGGTAGGCATCGCGCACCGGTTCGGGGATGTCGATTTCGCGCTCGGCGCTGACCTCCTGTTCAATCAGCGCCATGGGAAAGATCGGCGCCAGCGCCTCCGGGCCCAGCGGCTCGCCGGTGGCCGGGTTCAGCGGCGGGGCCGGCGGCTCGGGCAGATCGGCGGCAATGTTGTACCAAAAGCGTGGGATATGCTCTTCGTCGAGCAGAAACTTCGTCTGATCGGACATGGAGCAGGCCCTCCCTTCCCTCATGGTGCATGGAAGACCATGCACGCAGAAATGTGCATGGCAGGACATGGACGTTCCCCCGCGTCTATTTCTGCATGAACAGACGCACACCGCAAGAGGAGGAAGAGCGGCGCTTCAAGGCAATCATCTCTGGAGCCATTCGTGATGGGGCGGCTTGATCAAATGCTCGCCCGTTCGTCATTGCCGGGCATGACGCAAAATGCAGACATGCCGCACACATGAAGTGTCAGGCAATGACAAGCGCAATTGTCCTGGCGCGTGCAATTGTTCTGGCGCGGCTGGCGGCTCAGCTCAGCCAGGCAGGCCGAAGCAGTGCAGCAGCACCGCCTTCTGGGCGTGGATGCGGTTCTCCGCCTCGTCGAACACCACCGAGGCCGGCCCGTCAATGACCTCCGCGGCCACCTCCTCACCGCGGTGCGCGGGCAGACAGTGCATGAAAATGGCATCGGGTTTCGCCCTGGCCATCAGCTCCGGGGTTACCTGATAGGGCATCAGATCGGTGATGCGCCGTTCCTTCTCCTCCTCGCCGTGGTGCATGGAGATCCACGTGTCGGTCATCACGCAATCGGCGCCGCGCACGGCCTCCTCGGCATCTTCCACGACGATGATGTCGCCACCCTTCTCGCGCGCCCAGGCGAGCACGTCGTCTTCCGGCTGATAGCCCTTCGGCGCGCCAATGCGCAATTGCATGCCCAGCAGTGCCGCCGCCTCGATCCACGAGCGGGTTACATTGGCGCAATCGCCCACCCAGGCTATTGTCAGGCCCTGCAGTTGGCCTTTGTGCTCTTCAAGGGTCTGCAGATCGGCCATGATCTGGCAGGGATGGGACAGGTCGGTCAGCCCGTTGATGACGGGAATGCCGGCGAAATCGGCCAGGGCAGTGATCTTGTCATGGCCATGCACGCGGGCCATGACAGCATCGGCCATGCGGCCCAGCACGCGCGCGGTGTCCTCGATGGTCTCGCCGCGGCCAAGCTGCATGTCGCCGGCGTTGAGCACCAGGGTCTGCCCGCCGAGCTGGCGCATGGCGACATCGAAGGAAACCCGGGTGCGTGTGGAGGGCTTTTCGAAGATCATCACCAGCATGCGGCCCGCCAGCGGCGCATCCGCATCCGCTGCGCCCTTCGGCAGGCCGGCGCGCGCGGCCTTGCGGCGTTTGGCCTCGGCCAGCATGTCCAGCAGCGCCTCGCGGGAAAAATCGGCGATGTCGATGAAATGCGGCATCCGGAAAGCCTCCTTCAGTGTTGCGATGCCAGGCGGCGCAGCGCCCGGTCGAGGCGCGCCAGCCCCTCGTCGAGTTCTTCACCAGTGATGGTCAGCGGCGGCAGCAGGCGCACCACGTTCTGCCCTGCCCCGCACACCAGCACACGCTCCTCGCGCGCGGCGGCCACCAGATCGGTGTTGGCCACGCCCTCGCGCAGTTGCAGCCCGCGCATCAGCCCGCGCCCGCGCAAGCCCGCAACGATGTCGGCATGTCCGGTGGCAAGATCGTGCAGGGCGGCATCTAGCTGCTCTGCCATGGCCTTGACGTGCTCCAGGAAGCCCGGTTGCGCCATTTCGTCGAGCACGACGTTGACCACCGCCATGGCCAGCGGATTGCCGCCGAAGGTGGAACCGTGGGTGCCGGCGGTCATGCCCGCCGCCGCGTGCGCCGTGGCCAGACAGGCGCCGACGGGAAAGCCGCCGCCCAGCCCCTTGGCCAGCGCCATGATGTCCGGTGTTATGCCGGCATGTTCATGGGCGAACATGCGGCCCGTGCGGCCCATGCCGCACTGGATCTCGTCGAAGATCAGCAACAGGCCGTGTTCGTCGCACACCCGGCGCAGGAAGCGCAGGAAATCATCCGATACGGCGTGAATGCCGCCCTCGCCCTGCACCGGCTCGACGAGAATGGCGGCCACGTCATCGGCCAGGGCATCGAGTACCGCCTGTTCATCCTCCAGCGGCACCTGGGTGAAACCGGGACAGGCGGGGTCGAAACCGGCCAGATGCGCCGGGTTGCCGCCAGCGGCCAGCGTCCCCAGCGTGCGGCCATGAAAGGCGCCCGCGAAGGTGATGATACGATTGCGCCGCGTCTGGCCGGCATGGGCGAAGTGCTTGCGCGCGGTCTTGATGGCGGCCTCCACGGCCTCCGCGCCGGAGTTGGAGAAGAACACCACGTCGGCAAAGCTCATAGCGCACAGCTTCGCCGCCGCTGCTTCCGCCTGCGGAATGCGGAACAGGTTGGAGACGTGCCAGAGCTTTTCGCCCTGCTCCTTCAGCGCGGCGACGATGCGCGGGTGGCAGTGGCCGAGGCTGATCACGCCGATGCCCGCCAGCAGGTCGATGTAGTCGTTGCCCTGTTCGTCGAACAGGCGCGCGCCCGCACCGCGCTCGAAGGCGACATCGGCGCGTGCATAGGTGGGCATTATGTGATTGTCCGACATGAACCCCGGCTCTCCGAACATGTGTGCTGTGGCTCGGGGGCTGCATTACGCGGCCCGAAAAGCAAAACCGCGCCGGGTGGCCCGGCGCGGCGCGGTGATGGAAGCTGTATGCGCCGTTCAGGCCGATGCGCCCGTTTCCAGCGCCTTGATGCGCTGGTGCAACCGCGAGATTTTCCGCGCCGCGGTGCGCTTGTGCATGATGCCTTTCTGCGTGCCCTTCATGATTTCCGGCTGGGCGGCCAGAAAGGCTTCCTTCGCCGCCGCCGCATCGCCGGCATCGATGGCGTTCTCCACCTTGCGGATGAAGGTGCGCACGCGCGACTTGCGCGCCTTGTTGATGATGGTGCGCCGCTGCGCCACGCGCAGGGCCTTCTTCGCCGCTTTCGTGTTGGGCATCGTGTTTCGTCCCGTGTTCGCTCTTGATCTGGCGGATGCAAAACCGAAAAGGCAGGCACCGCCGAAAGGGCAATGCCTGCGCCGCTTCACCGGGGCTTATAAGGTCAAAGAGCCGCCGCCGTCAACCACCAACCACCGGCGGATCATCGCCATGCGCGGCGGTGCGACAGAGCTTTTGACAACAGCGGCAATCTGCGGCAAGAGGCATGCAGCGATGCATTTGCTGCATATCGCGTATCGGGCACACTGACAAACCATTGCAACCAACGACAACGGTGGGAGGACGGCCCCGTGGCCATGGACTGGGACAAGCTGCGCATCTTTCACGAGGTGGCGCGGGCGGGAAGCTTCAGCAAGGCGGCGGAGAATCTCGGGCTGACGCAATCGACACTGTCGCGCCACATCGCGGCGCTGGAGCAGGAGCTGAAGACGCCGCTGTTTCACCGCCACGCGCGCGGCGTGGTGCTGACGGAAGCGGGCGAGATGATGTATCGCGCCACGCACGAGATGGAGCATCAGCTGGCCACGGCGCGCACGCGGTTGATGGACGCGCGCGAAAAGCCCACCGGCCCGCTGAAGATCACCACCACGGTGGGGCTGGGCACCATCTGGCTGACGCCCAGGCTGGCGGAGTTCGTCAACCTCTATCCGGACATTCAGACCAGCCTGCTGCTGGATGACGAGGAGCTGGATCTTTCCCAGCGTCAGGCGGATGTGGCCATACGCCTGCGCCGCCCGGTGCAGCCGGACCTGATCCAGCGCAAGCTGTTCACGGTGCATTATCATGTCTATGCCGCACCGTCCTACATCCAGGAACACGGCATTCCCTCCAGCATCGACGAGCTGGACAAGCACCGCATCCTGTCGTTTGGCCAGGCGCCGGGCTACCTGGCGGCGCTGAACTGGCTGCAGCAGGTGGGCCGCCCGCCGGACAGGCCGCGCCAGGCGGTGATGACGGTGAACAACGTCTATGGCCTGACGCGGCTGACGGAGACGGGGCTGGGCATTGCCGCGCTGCCGGACTACATCGTCGGGCCGGACACGCGGCTGGTGCAGATCGACTTCAAGGACACGCCGATGCCGCAGTTCGATACCTATCTGGTATACCCTGAAGAGCTGCGCCAGTCGAAGCGGGTGAAGGTGTTCCGCGACTTCATCGTGGCGGAAGCGCAGGGCTGGAAATTCTGAAAATCCACCGTTCATGAAAGCTGTTTCATATGCGTAACGAACAGGAAACCAGGGGCTTGGTGCTGCGCGCCGCACCGTCGCGGGGGCTGGCGGGCGAGGTGGAGGTGCCGGGCGACAAGTCGGTCTCGCACCGCGCGGTGATGCTTGGCGCGCTGGCCATCGGCACGACGAGGGTCAGTGGCTTGCTGGAGGCGGCGGACGTGCTGCGCACGGTGCAGGCCATGGCCGCGCTGGGCGCGCGGCTGGAGCGGCATTCGGCACAGGATGGCAGCGGCGCGGGCGTGTGGCACATTGACGGGGTGGG
>JAJRRZ010000061.1 GCA_024279045.1 Alphaproteobacteria bacterium | reverse complement strand
TCGGAAGTGCAGAAGGCGGTGGACAGCGTAACCACCCTGCCGGAAGACATCGACCCGCCACAGGTGAAGCGCGTGGTGCGCCGCGAGGTGGTGGGCAAGGTGATGCTGCATGGCGATGTGCCGGAAAAGACCATCAAGCGCTTTGCCCGGCGGCTGCGCGACGCCATGCTGGAAGCGGGCGTGGCGCATGTAACCATGACCGGTTCGCGGCGCGAGGAGATCATCGCCGCCATTCCGGAGCGCGAGCTGCGCCGGCTTGACCTGAACATCGCCGACATTGCCGCGAAGGTGCGCGCGGAAACCGCAGATGTGCCCGCCGGCAACGTTTCCGGCGCGGTGGACAAGTCCGTGCACGGCGAGGGGCGACAACGCACCGCGCAAGGCATTGGCGAAATCATCATCCGCTCCGATGCGCGCGGCAATGTCGTGCGCCTGGCCGATATCGCCACCATCCATGACGGCTTCGACCCGCTGGCCGAGCGTGGCTATGCCAGAGGCAACCGCGCCATTCAGCTCATCATCTGGCGCACACCACAGGCCGATACCCTGCAGACGGATGCCATCTTCGAGCGCGTGGTGCAGCAGATGCGCCAGCAACTGCCCGCGGGGCTGCACATGCAGGTATTCGACGTGCGAGCGAAATACCTGCGCGATCGCATCCGCATGCTGCTGAGCAACGGTGCGCAGGGGCTGGTGCTGGTGCTCATCGTGCTGTTCCTGTTCCTCAACGGACGCATCGCCTTCTGGGTGGCGGTGGGCATTCCCGTCTCGGTGCTGGCCACCATGCTCATCATGTGGGCCACAGGCCAGAGCATCAACATGATCTCGCTGTTCGCGCTGATCCTGGTGCTGGGCATCATCGTCGATGACGCCATTGTCGTGGCCGAACACACCGAGACCCTGCGGCGACGTGGCTATCGCCCGCTGCTGGCCGCCGAGCAGGGAGCCTTGCGCATGCTCAGCCCGGTGCTGGCGGCCTCGCTCACCACTATCGCCGCCTTCCTGCCGCTGTTCTTCTTTCAGGGGCGCATCGGACAGATGATCATCGCCCTGCCGCTGGTGGTCATTTCGGTGCTCATTGCCTCGCTCATCGAGTGTTTCCTGGTGTTGCCCGCGCACCTACGCCATTCGCTGCGCCATGCCGGGCCGCCGACACGTTTTCGCCAGCGCTTCGATGCCGCCTTCGCCAGATTGCGCGAGGGGCCGTTCGCGCGCCTTGCTGCCCTGGCCTACGACTGGCGCTATGCCACCTGGGCCTTGGCCATCGCGGTGCTGGCGGTGATGCTGGCGCTGCCGTTCTCGGGCAATGTGAAGTTTCATTTCTTCCCCTCGCCGGAGAGCGAGTTCGTGCGCGCGCGCATTATCATGGCCGCCGGCACGCCGGAGCATGAAACCCTGAAGGCCGTGCAGAAACTGGAAGAATCCCTGCGCGAAACCGCGCGCAAGCTGGGCGGCGAGGGAGAGCAGGTGATCGAGGCGGTGTTCGCCCGTGTCGGGCGCATGGGCTTTTCGCGCGGGGATCATCTGGCGCAACTGGATGTGCAGCTCACCCCGTCGGAAGAGCGCAGCGTGCGCACGCGGCACCTGCTGCGTGAATGGAAACGCTCAGCCCCTCCCATTGCCGGGCTGGAGCAGCTTTCCTTCGGGCGCAGACACATGGCCAACGCGCCGAAGGACCTGGAAATCGAGCTGAAGGGTGATGATCCGTTCGTGCTGAAGCGCGCGGCGGGCGAGGTCATCGCCCTGCTGAAGCGCGTGGAGGGCTTGCAGGACATCTCCGACGACCTGCCGCACGGGCGGCAGGACATCCGCCTGCGGCTGACGCCGCGCGCGGAGATGCTGGGCTTCACGCTGAGCGATGTCAGCAGGCAGGTGCGCGCGGCATTGCTGGGCACCACGGCGCGCAAATTCGCCCGCGAGCAGGAGGAAGTGGCGCTGCGCATCCGCCGCGCGGAGAACATTACCGGCTCCGGCGCACTGGCCGACATGTGGGTGCGCAGCCGCACGGGCGTGTGGCTGCCGCTGGCGGATGTGGTGCAGATGCGCGAAGAGGCAGGCTTTACCACCATCTACCGCCGCGATGGCAAGATCACCGTTACCGTTTCCGCCGATATCGACGAAGACCGCCAGACGCTTGACGAGGCAATGAAGGCCATCAAGGCGGCAGGCTTTGACGACATCGTGGCGAAACACGAGATTCAGGCCAGCTTCGGCGGTGGCGCGGAGGAGCAGCGCAAGAACCTCTCCGACTTCCGCCTGGGTGTGGGCGTGGCGCTGCTGCTGATCTACATCGTGCTGGCGCTGGTGTTCGGCAGCTATGCCCGCCCGGTGGTGATCATGACCATCATTCCCTTCGGTGTCATTGGGGCGATCTTCGGTCACTGGCTGATGGGCTATGCACTGACCATCCTCAGCCTCATCGCCCTGCTGGGGCTGTCGGGCATCATCGTCAACGACAGCATCATCCTGGTGGCGCGGGCCGACGAGCGCCACGCCAACGGCGAAGACATGCGCTCAGCCGCCATCGGCGCGGCGAAGGACCGCCTGCGCGCGGTGCTGCTGACCTCGCTGACCACCATGGGCGGCCTGCTGCCGTTGATGTTCGAGAAATCGTTGCAGGCGCAGTTCCTGCTGCCGATGGCCATCACCATCGTCTTCGGCCTGATGGTAACCACGCTGCTGGTGCTGTTCCTGGTGCCGGCAACACTGGGCATCGGCGCGGACATGCAGCGTCTGTTCACGGCGCTGAAGCGGCGGCTGCTGCCCGCAACAGCCTGAATGCCGGATTAATCATGCCGGGCTCGTCATGAGGTCGAGGACCGGGCATCGGTGCTTCCCGCGCCATGTGCGCCCTGCTCCGGCTGGGCAAGGCGGCGGATACGCACCTTGCGCACGCGGCGCGGGTCGGCGTCGAGGATTTCCACCTCCAGCGTCTCGTCCAGCCGCACCACCTCGCCCTTCGCCGGCACCCGCCCCAGGCGGGTGAACAACAGCCCGCCGACGGTATCCACTTCCTCGTCCAGCTCGTCGGG
>JAJRRZ010000060.1 GCA_024279045.1 Alphaproteobacteria bacterium | reverse complement strand
CGTGGCTCCAGCGCCTCCAGGGTCTGGCCGGTGCGGGCCATCCATTCGCGCACGGCTTCGGCATCGCGCGGGGTAATGTCGGGAAATTCCGGATCACTGCCTACTTCTTCGGAAATGATCCACGAGCGCGCGCACTTGCTACCCTTCGCCTTTTCCACCACCACGGCCACGCCGGGCACCTCTTCCAGCCGGAAGGCCTGTGCCGGAGCTTCGCCGCGTTCGATGCGCAATTGCGAGGTGATGGCCACTTCCGCCATGTCGATGCCGTCAACCGCCGCGGCCAGCTCGTCATCGGCGATGAACACCACTGGCGCGGCCTCCAGCGAGGAGCCGATGCGCTTCTCCTTGCGCTCCACCTCCAGCGCGCCGGTGATCACGCCACGCACCTTGCGGATCTTCTCCCAGCGTTCGGCCAGGGCCTCGTCGCGCCATTCCTCCGGAATGGGCAGGAAGGTCTTCAGATGGATGGAATCATCCATGTTGCCGGTACGGCTCCAGAAGGCCTCTTCCGTGGTGAAGCTCAGCCACGGGGCCAACCAGCGCAGCACGTGCTCGAAGAGCGTGTCGATGACCGTGCGGCAGGCGCGCCGGCGCGGTGAGGAATAGGGATCACAATAGAGCGAATCCTTGCGGATGTCGAAATAGAAGGCGGAAAGATCATTGACCATGAAATTGAGGATGGCGGCATAGGCACGCTTGAAGTCGAAAGCCTCGTAGGCCTTCATCACCTGCTCGCCCACCACTGCCAGCCGGTGCAGGATGTAGCGCTCCAGCGCCGGCATCTCCGCGATGTTCTCCACCTTCTCCGTGGCCGGGTCATAGTCGGCCAGGGCGCCGAGCATGTAGCGGATGGTGTTGCGCAGCTTGCGGTAGGCATCGGCCATGCTTTTCAGGATTTCCGGGCCGATGCGCAGATCTTCCGCATAGTCGGAGGCCATCACCCACAGGCGCAGGATGTCCGCGCCATATTGCTTCATCACGTCCTGCGGGCTGACGACATTGCCCAGCGACTTGGACATCTTGCGGCCTTCCTCGTCGAGCACGAAGCCGTGGGTGAGCACGCTTTCGTAAGGTGCGCGCCCGCGCGTGCCGCAGGATTCCAGCAGCGAGGAATGAAACCAGCCGCGGTGCTGATCGGTGCCCTCCAGATACATCGACGCGGGCCATTTCAGGTCTGCGCGCTGTTCCAGCACGAAGGCATGGGTGGAGCCGGAATCGAACCATACATCGAGAATGTCGCGCACCTGCTCCCAGTCGTCGGGGTTGTCCACGCGGCCCTGCAGATAGCGTTCTTTCGCGCCGTCCTCGAACCAGGCATCGGCGCCGTGCTGGCGGAAGCTGTCGATGATGCGGCGATCCACCTCCTCGTCGTGCAGGATCTCGCCAGTCTGCCTGTGCACGAACAGGGCGATGGGCACGCCCCAGGCGCGCTGGCGCGAGACCACCCAGTCGGGCCGTGTCTCGATCATCGCGGTGATGCGGTTCTGCCCTTGCGGCGGCACCCACTGCACATCCTCGCGGATGGACTTCAACGCCCGCTGACGCAGCGTGGTGCCGTCTTCATGGGCGCGGTCCATGGGGATGAACCATTGCGGCGTGTTGCGGAAGATCACCGGCTTCTTCGAGCGCCAGGAGTGCGGGTACTGGTGCGTCAGCCGGGCGCGGGCGATGAGCATGTTCGCCTCGCGCAGGGCACTGATGACCGCCTCGTTGGCATCGCCCTTCTTGCCTTCTGGCGTGAGCACGCGCCTGCCCTCAAAGCCCGGGGCCTCGCGGGTGAGCACGCCATCCTCGTCGACGGTGAAAGGGATGCGGGTGTCAATGCCGCGTTCTTCCAGCTCGCGGGCATATTGCATCCAGATGTCGTAGTCCTCGCGGCCATGCCCCGGCGCGGTGTGCACGAAGCCGGTGCCGGCATCATCGGTTACGTGCTCGCCGGCCAGCAGCGGCACGTCGAAGCCATAGCCGAGATCGCGCAAGGGATGGGCACAGGTGATGGCGGCCAGCTGTTCGGCGGCAACATCGGCGATGCGCTCATATGCGTCCACGCGGGCGGCCTGCATCACTTCCCCGGCCAGGGCATCGGCCAGCACGTAGCGCTCGCCTGCCTGTGCCCAGTTGCCGTCCGGCGCTTCCTTCACCTCGTAGAGGCCATAGGCGATGCGCGGCGAATAGCTGATGGCGCGGTTGCCGGGAATGGTCCACGGGGTAGTGGTCCAGATCACCACGAAGGCATCGCGCAGGGCCTCGGGCCCGCTGATGACGGGAAACTTCACCCAGATGGTATCGGAGGTGTGGTCGTGATATTCCACCTCGGCCTCGGCCAGCGCGGTCTTTTCCACCACCGACCACATCACTGGCTTGGAGCCGCGGTAGAGCTGGCCCATGCGCGCGAACTTCAGCAATTCCGCGGCGATGATGGCCTCGGCCTCACAGGCCATGGTCAGGTAGGGGTTCTTCCAGTCGCCGATGACGCCAAGGCGGATGAACTCCTCGCGCTGCACGTCGATCCAGTGCTCGGCAAACCTGCGGCATTCGGCGCGAAAGTCGTTGATGGGGATGTCGTCCTTGTTCTTCCCTTCGGCGCGGAAATTCTCTTCCACCTTCCATTCGATGGGCAGGCCGTGGCAGTCCCAGCCTGGCACGTAGTTGGAATCGTAGCCCATCATCTGGCGGGTGCGGGTGATGATGTCCTTGAGGATCTTGTTCAGCGCGTGGCCGATGTGCAGATGCCCGTTGGCGTAGGGCGGGCCGTCGTGCAGCACGTATTTCTCGCGGCCCTTCGCCACTTCGCGGCAGCGGGTGTAGAGATCCATCTCCTGCCAACGCTTCAGAATCTCCGGCTCCTTCTTCGGCAGGCCGGCGCGCATGGGAAAACCGGTTTTTGGCAGAAACAGGCTGGCGCGATAGTCGCGCCCGGTGTTGCTGGTGTCGCTCATGGGTTGTCGCCCCGCCCGAGATTTTCCTGCATGTCCGAAAGCCGTTCAATGACGAATCTTCCGGCACCTTGCATCATGGTTGCGGAGCGTTTTAGAGCAGGGTGGATGGTGGCGCAATGGTGCGCAGGGCCTTCAGGACGGCGTGCGCATGGTAACCAGCTCTTCCGCCACGGTGGGGTGCACGGCGATGGTCGCGTCTAGCTGCGCCTTGGTGGCCCCGGCGGCAATCAGCGCGCCGAGAAGCTGGATCAGCTCGCCCGCACCTTCGCCCAACAGATGCGCGCCGATGAGCCTGTCGTCCGCGCCGTTTACCAGCAACTTCATGAAGGTGTGCTCTTCGCGGCCGGATATGGTGTTGGCCAGCGGGCGGAATTCGCTGCGAAAAACCTGCAGGGCATCGCCGAAGCGCGCCCGCGCGGCTTCTTCCGTCAGCCCTGCGGTGCCCAGCTCCGGGGTGGTGAATACCGCGGTGGGGATGCCCTCGTATTGCAGCGGTTCCACCTCAAGCCCGCCGAACAGCCGGTCGGCCACGGCATGGCCCTCGCGGATGGCCACCGGCGTGAGCTGCGCATTCTGATGCGTAACATCGCCCACCGCGAAAATGTGCGCCACGTTGGTGCGGTTGTGCTCGTCCACCTTCACCGCGCCGTTTCCCGTCAGCTCCACCCCGGCCTTCTCCAGCCCCAGGCCAAAGGTGTATGGCTCACGGCCCGTGGCGTAGAGCACCTGTTCCACCCGCAGTGTCTCGCCTGCACGGGTGTGTACGGCAAAGTCCGACTCGCCGTGTTTTTCCACCCTGTCGACGTCCGCCTGGGTATGGATGTTCACCCCGCGCGCGGCGAGGGCTTCCTGCAGCTTCTCTCGCAGTTCCATGTCGAAGCCGCGCAGGATGGGCGCACCGCGATAGAGCAGGTGGGTCTGCACGCCCAGCCCGTTGAGGATGGAGGCGAACTCCACGGCGATGTAGCCGCCGCCGATGATGGCGATGGAGCGCGGCAGTTGCTCCAGCTCGAAGATCTCGTTCGAGGTGATGGCATGCGCCGCGCCAGGGATGTTGTGCGGCACCCAAGGCGCGCTGCCGGTGGCGATGAGAACATGGGCGGCGGACACGGTGCGTTCCTTGCCCACCAGGTGGATGTCGTGCGGCCCGGCCAGCTCGGCGCGACAGTCGAGGATTTCCACGCCATGGCGTTCCAGGTTGGCGCGATACAGGCCGCTGAGGCGCGCCACCTCCGCGCGCAGCTTCTCGCGCAAGGTGGGCCAGTGAAATGCCGGGCGTTCGTTCACCTGCCAGCCGAAGCCTGGCGCATCATCAAAGGCGTCGGCGAAGCGTGCCGCGACTACCATCAGTTTCTTCGGCACACAGCCGCGAATGACACAGGTGCCGCCGATACGGTATTCCTCGGCAATGGCTACCCTGGCCCCGTGGCTGGCAGCGATGCGCGCCGCCCGCACACCGCCGGAGCCGGCACCGATAACGAACAGGTCGTAGTCATGGTTCATGGGCGGGATGCCTTCGGAACATGCGTGAAGGGCCGGGGATGGCGGCTGATCATTTGTCCTGCTGCTCCTGCATCACCTGCAGGTGGCGCAGGAGGGCCGCCTCCGGCGAAACATAGGCTTCCTGGCGCTCCACCGACCAGTAGCGCAGATCACGCAAGGGAATGGGCTTGCCGGTTACGGCGCAGCGCACGAAATCACCGGGCCGGATTACCTGAAAGTCGGCATCCAGGAACAGCACCTTCGCCTCGCGGCCCATCACGGGAAATGTCTCGTTGCGGTTCATGAACCCTGCATAGCTGAAAATGCCCACCGATTCCATAGGGGGGTGGTGCCCGGGTGTCGAGGCCAGATCCTGGGGCTCTGCCGTCATGCGGCAGAAAAGTCAGAACAGGCTGTCCTGCCCCTGGTCGCCGGAGGAATTTCCGGTCTTGTCGCGCGGCTTGTCCGCATGGCTGCTGTCCTCGATGCGGGCGTGGCGCTGGCCGTCGAAGAACTCCAGCGTCAGCCGCTGCCCGCCGCGCACCGGCTCCGCACGGGTGATCAGCGCGCCACTGGCGGCGTCATGCGCCAGCACATAGCCACGGGCCAGCACGGCGCGGTAGTTCAGGTTGTCCAGCAGCCGTGTGGCCTGCTCCAGCCGTTGGCGCCGTGGCTGCATGACCAACCCGCCGGCACGGATCAGACGCCGCGCCAGATCGTCGATGCGCTGGCGTTCCGTGAGGGCCTGGCGGCGCGGCAGATGCGGCGACAGTCCGGCAGCGGCGCGCGCCAGCAGGGTGCGCTTGCCCTGGGTGAGATGCAGCAGGGCGGTTTGCAGCCGCTGCAAGGCCTGTTTCAGCCGCTGGCGGGGTGGCTGTGTTGCTTGTCTTGCCACGTGCGGTAGGCGCCGGGCCAGTGCATCGAGGCGCTGACGCTCCGCGCTTGCGTGGCGGCGCAACAGGTGTGGCGACAGTCCAGTGGTGGCGCTGGCCAGCCGCGTGCGTTTTTCGCCCGCCAACCGTAGCAGGGCGGCATTCAGCCGGTGTGCGGCATGGTCCAGCCGCTGCCGCGCCAGGGCCAGAATGTCTTCCGGCTTCGGCAGGGCGCGGGCCGCGGCCAGCAGGCGCTGG
>JAJRRZ010000059.1 GCA_024279045.1 Alphaproteobacteria bacterium | reverse complement strand
GCGGTTCATCGGCATTCTGCTGGAGCATTATGCCGGGCATCTGCCGTTGTGGCTGGCGCCGGTGCAGGTGGTGGTGGCAACCATCACGTCGGATGCCGACGAGTATGCGCTGCAGGTGGAGCGTGCCCTGAAGGCGGCGGGCCTGCGCGCGCAGGCCGACATTCGCAACGAGAAAATCAACTACAAGGTGCGCGAGCATTCGCTGGCCAAGGTGCCGGTGATCCTCGTCGTCGGCAAGCGCGAGGTGGAGGAGGAAGGCGTGAACATGCGCCGCCTCGGCCAGAAGCACCAGAAGGCCATGAGCCTGAACGAGGCCATCGCCGCGCTGCGCGAGGAAGCCACGCCACCGGATCTGAAGCGTGGGCAATGACGCCACGGCGCATTGCGGGAGATTGGTGTGGTGGCGGTGCGGGGTGATTTTTCTGCCGAAGACGAATGGCACATGCGCCATGCGCTGAACCTGGCGCGCGCGGCGCTGGGGCGCACGGCGGAAAACCCGTCGGTGGGGTGTGTCATCGTGCGCGATGGGCAGGTGGTGGGCGCCGGCGCCACCGCCGCCGGCGGCAGGCCGCATGCCGAGCCGCAGGCGCTGGCAATGGCCGGAGAACAGGCGCGCGGGGCGACGGCCTATGTAACGCTGGAGCCGTGCGCGCATCACGGGCAGACGCCGCCGTGCACCGATGCGCTGATTGCCGCCGAGGTGCGGCGCGTGGTGGCGGCGATGTGCGACCCTGACCCCAGGGTGAACGGAGGCGGGCTGAAACTGCTGGCCGATGCGGGGCTGGAGGTGGGCTGCGGCCTGCTGGAGAACGAGGCGCGCAAGCTGCTGGCCGGATTCTTGACGCGCCATGAGGTGGGGCGGCCCTTCGTGCAGCTCAAGCTGGCGGTTTCGGCGGATGGCATGATTGCCGCCGCGCCGGGGCAGGCCACCGCCATTACCGGCGAGCCGGCGCTGCGCCGGGCGCATCTGATGCGGGCACAGGTCGATGCCATTCTTGTTGGCGCGGGCACGCTGCGCAGTGATGATCCCATGCTTACCTGCCGCCTGCCGGGGCTGGAAGATCGCTCGCCGTTGCGGGTGGTCGTTTCGCGGGCGCTTGCCGGTGTGCCGCAGGATGCCAGGCTGTTTGGCACCGCGCATGAGGTGCCCACGGTGGTGTTCACCACGCCAGCCGGGCGGCAGCGGGCGCTGGCGCTGAAGCAGCGCCATGCGGCGCTCGGCATCGTGCCGCTGGCGGCGGATGCGGCGGGCGATATTCCCGTCATGGCGGTGCTGGAGAAGCTGGCGGAGATGAAGATCAACCGGCTGATGGTGGAAGGTGGGGCGGTGATGGCGCGCGCCTTCATCGCGGCCGGGGTGGTGGACGAGATTGCCCTGTTCGAGGCGCCGGAAAAACGGCTGGGGCCGCAGGGCGTGGCGGCGCTGGCTGGGCTGGCGCTGGAAGATGTGCTCGATGGCTACCAACTGACGCAGGAAATGGCGCTTGGCGCGGATGTGCTGCGGCGCTATGAACGGGCGTGAAGCATGGTGCGTGGCGCACGGTGCGAGAGGCGTAAGGCGTGATGCGTGATGCATGTGTATGATGCTCGATGCATGTCGCCTGATGCATGATGCGGCGCGGAAAGGGTGGAAGCGGGCATGTTCACCGGCATCATCACCGGGATTGGCACGCTGCTGGAGCGCGATGATGCGGGCGAGACGCGCTTTCGCATTGCCAGCGGCTACGACCCCGACAGCGTGGAGATCGGTGCTTCCATTGCCCATGATGGTTGCTGCCTGACGGTGATCGACAAGGGCAGGCTGGATGATGGGCGCATGTGGCATGATGTGCAGCTTTCCGCCGAGACGCTGGGCAAGACGACGCTGGGGGGTTGGCAGCCGGGCCAGCGCATGAACCTGGAGCGGGCGCTGAAGGTGGGTGATGAGCTGGGCGGGCATTATGTTTCAGGCCATGTGGACGGGCTGGGCGAGATCGTTTCCATCACCCCGGCGGGGGAATCGCGCATCTTCCGCTTCGCCGTGCCTGAAGAGCTGGCGCGATTCATCGCGCCGAAGGGCTCGGTGGCGCTCAACGGCGCGTCGCTGACGGTGAATGTGGTGGATGGCTGTGCGTTCGAGGTGAACATCATTCCGCACACGCTTTCGGCCACCACCTTCGGGCAGGCGCAGGCCGGTGATGTGGTAAACGTGGAGATCGACATGCTGGCGCGCTATGTGGCGCGGCTGGTGGCATTCGAGGGGTGCTGAGTGCCTGTCGGAAAAGCGGATTCATTCAATCTCTTGCAGGAGTTTTCTCATGAAGGTTCTCATTGTCGAGGCGCGCTTCTATGACGATCTGCTGGACGAGCTGGAGCGTGGCGCGGTGGAATATCTGAAGGGCGAGGGCGTGGACTACGAGATCGTTCACGTGCCCGGCGCGCTGGAGGTGCCCGGCGCCATTGCCATGGCCGAAGGGGCGGACATGGCGGTGGCCGAGGTGCTGGCGGAAGAGGGGGTGGAACCGCCGGCGCCGCAATACGATGCCTATGTGGCGCTGGGGGTGGTCATTCGCGGCGAGACATACCATTTCGAGATCGTGGCGAATGAATCGGCACGTGGCATCATGGATCTGACCATGCAGGGGATAGCTATCGGCAACGGCATCCTGACGGTGGAAAATCGCGCGCAGGCGGAGGCGCGGGCGCGGGTGGACCAGAAGAACAAGGGTGCGGATGCGGCGCGCGCGGCGGTGGAGATGGCGCGGCTGAAGCAGCGGTTTCTGGAGCAGCGGTTGTCGGCATGAGTGGTGGCAACAAGGGTGGCAAACAGTCTGGCAAGGCGGGCGCGCCACGGCGGCGCGCGGCGCGGCTGGGCGCGGTGCAGGCGCTGTATCAGATGGAAGTGGGGGGCGCGCCGGTTTACGAGGTGCTGGCGGAGTTCGCCGCGCGGCGGGTGGGCGAGGCGTTCGAGGATGGCCAGTGCGGCCAGCCGGACATGAAGCTGCTGGAAGATATCGTGCGCGGCGTGCAGGCGCGTCAGCGCGAGATCGACGTGGCCGTCAATCGCCATCTGGCCGAAGACTGGAAATTGCCGAAGCTGGATGCCACCGTGCGCGCCATCCTGCGGGCGGCGGCGCACGAGCTGATGCAGCGGCCCGACATTCCGCCCAAGGCCAGCATCACGGAATATGTGGAAGTGGCGCGCGCCTTCTTTGGCGATGGTGATGAGCCGAGGTTCGTCAACGGTGTGCTCGATGCGCTGGCGCACGAGGTGCGTGCGGCGGAGATGAAAAGCTAGGGTCTGGACTCAATACCTGAGCACTCCCCATGTGCATTTTGGCTTCATATCAGACGGTTTTTCGTTCTTGCCAATAGCTCCACTATTGCCTGCGAACGAAAAACCGCTGCTATTTTGCCAAAATGCCCATGAGAAG
>JAJRRZ010000058.1 GCA_024279045.1 Alphaproteobacteria bacterium | reverse complement strand
TCCGACGGCCTGCCGGTGGGCGCGGTGCACGGCTTCGTGGCCATGCTGCACAAGCTGCTGGCGCACATGAACGGCGAGAAGAAGCCCACCCACATCGCCGTGCTGTTCGATGCCGGGCGCGTAACCTTCCGCAACGACATCTACCCCGACTACAAGGCCAATCGCCCCGAACCACCGGCAGATCTCGTTCCGCAATTCGACCTCATCCGCCAGGCCACGAAGGCCTTCGGCATCGCCCTGGTGGAGCAGGACGGCTACGAGGCCGACGACCTCATCGCAACCTATGCGAAGCAGGCCGCCGAAAAGGGCGCGATCGTGCATATTGTCTCCTCCGACAAGGACCTGATGCAGCTCATTCGCGACCACCAGGTGCTGATGTTCGACCCGATGAAGGAGAAGGACATCGGCCCGCAGGAGGTGCAGAAGCGCTTCGGCGTGGCGCCGGAGAAGGTCATCGAGGTGCAGGCGCTGGCCGGCGATTCCACCGACAACATCCCCGGCGTGCCGGGCATCGGCGTGAAGACCGCCGCGCAGCTCATCGAGCAATACGGCACGGGGGAAAATCTGCTGGCGCACGTGGACGAGATAAGGCAGCCCAAGCGCCGCGAGCGGTTGCAGGAACATGCCGAGGATGCGCTGACATCGAAAAGGCTGGTAACGCTGGATGATAACGTGCCCGTGCAGGTGCCGCTGGCCGCCTTTGCCGTGCACGAGCCCGACCCGGCAAGGCTCATCGGCTTTCTGAAGGGGCTGGAGTTCACCACCCTGACCAGCCGCATCGCCCGGGATCTGGGCGTGGAAACCGCCGACTATCCCGCCCTGCCGGTCTCCGCGCCGGGCTGGCAGTCGCCCGGCCAGCCTGAGGCGGAAGAGGACAACACCACCACCGCCGCCAACCGCTGCACGGCGGCGGAAAAGGCGCGCGATGCCCTCGCCGGCCTGCCTTTCAGCCACGGCGGTTACGAGCTGATCACCGACATCGAGCGCCTGCGCCAATGGCTGTCCGAGGCGCGCGAGCAGGGCTTTTTCGCTTTCGATGTGGAAACCACCTCGCTGGACGTGATGCAGGCGGAACTGGTGGGCATCACCCTGGCCCTGGCCCCGGATCGCGCGGCTTACGTGCCGCTGAACCACCGCGCCCCTGACGCCACGCTGGAACAGCCGCACCCCGAGGCGTTGCAACAGGTGGATGCATCCGAGGCGCTGGCCGCCCTGAAGGAGGTGCTGGAAGACGATTCGGTGCTCAAGATCGCCCACAACATCAAGTATGACGCGGCAGTGCTGCGCCGTTACGGCATCACCTTGCGTGGCTTCGATGATTCGATGCTCGTCTCCTATGTGCTGGAAGCCGGCCTCGGCGGCCACGGGTTGGACGAGCTGGCCAAACGCCACTTCGACCATACGCCCATCAAGTTCACCGACGTTGCCGGCAAGGGCAGGAAGCAGCTCTCCTTCGACTGCGTGGCCCCGCAGCTCGCCTGCGAATACGCGGCGGAAGACGCCGATGTATCCCTGCGCCTGTGGCAACTGCTCAAGCCCGCCCTGCTGCAAGCTGGCAAGCGCAGCGTTTACGAAACGCTGGAACGCCCGCTGGTGGATGTGCTCATCGACATGGAGACGAGCGGCGTGCTCGTCGATGCCCAGGCGCTGATGCGCCTGTCGAAGGAATTCGAGCAGCGCGCCGCCGACATTGCCGCGAGAATTCACGAGCTGGCCGGAAGGGAGTTCAACGTCGGCTCGCCGAAGCAACTGGCCGAGGTGCTGTTCGATCACCTGGGCCTGGAGCCCCCGAAGAAGACCGCCACCGGCGCGCGCAGCACCGACACCGAAGTGCTGGAAGAGCTGGCCGCGCAACAAGATGCCGGGGCAGGGGCGGAAGTGGCGCGGCTGGTGCTGCAATGGCGCATGCTGATGAAGCTGAAGAATACCTACTGCGATGCCCTGGTGGCGCACATCAACCCGTCAACGAAGCGCGTGCACACCAGCTATTCGCTGGCCGCCACCACCACCGGCAGGCTGGCCTCCACCGACCCCAACCTGCAGAACATCCCCGTGCGCACCGAGGAGGGCCGCAAGATCCGCGCTGCCTTCATCGCCGCCGATGGACACCAGCTCATCTCCGCCGACTATTCGCAGGTGGAGCTGCGCATTCTCGCCCATGTCGCCGATGTGAAGCGCCTGCAACAGGCCTTCCGCGATGGCGAGGACATTCACGCCCGCACCGCTGCGGAAATGTTCGATGTGCCGCTCGATCAGGTGGATGCCAACCTGCGGCGCAAGGCCAAGACCATCAACTTCGGCATCATCTACGGCATTTCCGCTCACGGCCTGGCGCGGCGGCTGGACATCCCGCGCGAGGAGGCGGCGCAATACATCAGGCTCTATTTCAAGCGCTTTCCCGAAATCAGGGACTACATGGAGCGCATCAAGGCCTTCGCCAAGGCGCACGGATATGTGGAAACGCTGTTTGGCCGGCGCGTGCACGTGCCGGGCATATCGGCCAGCAATCCCTCGCGCCGCGCCTATGCCGAGCGCGCCGCCATCAACGCCCCCATACAGGGCTCCGGCGCCGACATCATCCGCCGCGCCATGATCCGCATGCCACAGGCCCTGGCCGAGGCCGGACTGAGCGAGGTGAAGATGCTGTTGCAGGTGCACGACGAGCTGGTCTTCGAGGCGCCCGATGCGCTGGTGGAACAGGCCCTGCCCATCATTGCGCGGGTGATGGAGCAGGCCCCGCTGCCAGTGCTGTCGCTGGCCGTTCCCCTGAAAGTGGACGCCGCCGCCGCCAACAACTGGGAAGCCGCCCACTGAGACTCAGCCGCACCATCGGCTTGTACCGGGCGGAGGCCATGATTACTCTCGCCAACATGGCCTACAACATGAAGCGATGGTGCTGGCTCGACAGGAGAAGTGCGCCTGTTTGAGGAAAAATGAAACAAAATCTCCGCTTTCCAGGCTTGAAAAGCAGCCACCTCCAGGACTGAAGGCCACACAAGCCGCCAATCAAGCTCCCCCTGCCAGCCAGCACGGCCAAATCATGGTGTTTCCGGAAGTGTCCCGCGGGCGTGTTGGCTGGCGACCCCGGTCTGCTGGATGCCCGGATCAGGTACGGGCATGACGAATGCGGCAGGCGTCTGTTGCGGGTCGGGGTTTGCAACCCCGACCCGAACGTTTTCGTGCCTGAAAAACGTTCCGGAAGGGGATAAAATCCCCTTCCAGCTATGGGGGCGTTATTTCACAATTAACTCTAGGGTCTGGTCTCAATAAAAATCTGGTGGGAAGGATTTGATTGTGATTCCCTCTGTCTGTCGATTCGTCTGACAGGGGGATGGCAAATGTCTGAATTGTTTTGGCTTTCCGATGGGCAGTGG
>JAJRRZ010000057.1 GCA_024279045.1 Alphaproteobacteria bacterium | reverse complement strand
GCGAAAGCTCCTCCAGACGCTGCTCAAAATCCCAGAACCCCTTCTGTCCCTTCATTCTGACATCCCTCCAGCGATTCAGGCTTCTTTCTCACCGGAGTGAATCATATTCCGACTGAAATGCCCAGTTTCCGGAGGTGTCCACCTGCAATCAGGGCGAGGTGGCAGTGGCTGAGTATTCTCGCAAACCACGCATTATCCACAGGCGGCAGCAGCGCATGCAGGCCGGCGAGGTGTCGTGCGATGAGCGGTTGCGGCGCATCGTGCGGGCGCTGGCGCGGCAACTGGCGCGCGAGCATCACGCAAGGGCTTGCACGCGACGCGACAAGGATTCAAAATGCGGGAAGTAAACCCAGCAGGAGATCCCGCCATGCCGACCGTCGCGCTCTATGCCCGTTACTCTTCCGACCACCAGCGCGATGCCTCCATCGAGGATCAATTGCGCATCTGCCGCGAGCGCGCGCATCGCGAAGGCTGGCGGATCATCGACAGTTACAGCGACCGCTCCATTTCCGGCGCCAGCCTCATCCGTCCTGGCATCCAGGCCCTGATGGCCGATGCCCAGGCCGGGCGTTTCGACATCGTGCTGGCCGAATCGCTCGATCGCATCTCCCGCGACCAGGAAGACATCGCCGGCGTCTACAAGCGCCTCACCTTTGCCGGCGTGCGCATGGTTACCCTCTCCGAAGGCGAGATCAACGAGCTGCACATCGGCCTGAAGGGCACCATGGGAGCGCTCTACCTGAAAGACCTGGCTGACAAGACGCGCCGCGGCCTGCGTGGCCGCATCGAGCACGGCAAGTCGGGCGGCGGCAACTCCTACGGCTATCGCATCGTCCGCCGTGTCGGCCCCGATGGCGAGCCAATCCGTGGCGAGCGTGAGATCGATCCCGAAGAGGCGCGCATTGTCCGACGCATCTTCACCGATTACGCCAAGGGCAAATCCCCACGCGCCATTGCCCATGAGCTCAACGCCGAAGGCATCGAAGGGCTACGTGGCCGAGCCTGGGGGCCAAGCACCATCAACGGCAACCCCAAGCGCGGCAATGGCATCCTCAACAACGAGCTCTACATTGGCCGCCTGGTCTGGAACCGCCAGCGCTTCCTCAAAGACCCGGATACAGGCAAGCGCGTCTCGCGCCTCAACCCGAAGAGCGAATGGATCATCCAGGAAGTGCCCGAACTGCGCATCATCGATGATGACCTATGGCAGGCGGTGAAGGAACGCCAGGCCATCATCCGCGAGCGCTATGCCTCCAAGGGCGGCAAGGGCCTCGCAGGCGCGCGCCGCAAGAAGCACCTGTTCTCCGGGCTTATCAAGTGTGGCTGCTGTGGTGGCGGATATTCCATCGTCTATCGCGGCATGCTCGGCTGCTCGTCGCACAAGAACAAGGGTACCTGTTCCAACACCACGCGCATCCCGCGGCGGGAACTGGAACAGCGCATCCTCGAGGCCCTGCGCGAGCATCTGATGAAGCCGGAGCTGTTCGAGGAATTCTGCGAGGAATACACCCGCGAGATGAACCGGCTGCGCATGCAGGCCGCAGCGGAGATCACCTCCAAGCAGGAACGGCTGGAAAAGGCCCAGCGAGGGATTCGCAAGATCATCGAGGCCATCAAGGAAGGCTACCGCACGCCGCAGATGAAAGACGAGCTGTTCGCCCTGGAAGAGCTCAAGGCGCGCCTGACATACGAGCTGGAACAGGCCGAGGAACCACCGGCCCTGTTGCACCCCAACATGGCGCAGGAATACCACCGGCGCATCGACGGGCTGTTCAAGGCGCTGAATGATGAGGAAACCCGCCTGGAAGCCCACGAGGACATCCGCGCGCTTGTCGGTCAGATCATTGTTTCTCCGAGAGAAAATGGGGAACCGGAACTGCTGCTGAAGGGCGATCTGGCGAGCATTCTGAGCTTGGCGGCGGGCAAGAAAACACCCGCCCATCCACAGGATGAGCGGGTGCTGCTAGCGATGGTTGCGGGGGCAGGATTTGAACCTGCGACCTTCAGGTTATGAGCCTGACGAGCTACCAGACTGCTCCACCCCGCG